>CAZEWU010000081.1:2360-6078 GCA_964516155.1 uncultured Caldisericota bacterium | reverse complement strand
CACTGTCAGCACACCGTCAAAGGTTCTTCCCGGCTCGCAGTAATCTGCAAGAAAGATGATCTTGGACAATGTGTCCATAAAGGGCGCACCGGTTGTATGCAGCGCGATCGCCCGCAGGATATCCGGGTCTGTGACTCCATAATCGTCACCGGCGATTTCCGCCCCGATGGGCGCGTGCAGGACGACGGGTGCAGGGGTCGCCGCCATAGCGCGGAATAATGGATTGCTGGATCTCCGTGCCATCGCTTTGAGCCTGGATTCAGGAAGATCACGGGCGACGTCGTGTAACAGCGCGGCCGTCCTTGCTTTGTCCTCGGGGACATTCCAGCGATGCGCCAGATCAACGGCAAGAGCTTCTACGCGGAGGATATGCTGCATGCGGTCCGGCGAGACATTCTGTGCGATGCGGTTTACCAGCAGTGTCCGTTCTCCGCTCGTCATGGTGTTCCCTGGTACAGTCCATGATGCATGATGTAGGCGGCAACGTCCGGAGGAACGAGTTCCCGGATCGAAAATCCCGCTCTGATCCTGTCGCGGATGAGAGTGGAAGACAGATTGTCAAAAGGATTGACATCGAACAGAAGGCGAGCCGGCAGATCCGGCCGTGGAGAACGGCGGATTTCAGCCCGTGGAACAAACCAGAGATCCGTCTGCTTCAGAATATCGCGGTATCTGTACCACTTGGGGAATGAGAGCAGCTGATCTTCTCCAACGAGCAGGACCGGACGTTCGGGACCGATGAAAGGAAGAAGCGCTGCTAAAGTCTCGATAAAGTACGATGGCTTGCCTGCGCGTTGCAGCTCGACTTCTGAGACAGCGACATCGGCCATGTCTGAGAAAGCGATCTGCAGCATGGCTTTTCTGTCAGCTGCAGATGCGCAGATAGATTTATCAAAGTCGGGGTTCGGAAGTCCCGTGGGGATAAGGATGAGCTTTGCAGGAGCCAGGATCCGCAATGCTTCGCGACCAATGAAAAGGTGTCCGACATGAACGGGATCGAATGCTCCGCCATACAGGACGGTCTTCATCGTTTTCTGCTGTTGTCCTCGTTGTCACTGAGTGTGAAAATATGTCCGCCGATCCTGACACGCTGTCCCGTATGTGCGCCTTTCTTGCGGAGCGCTTTTTCAACACCGAGTTTATGCATGCGCTGATTCAGGAGGGTGAGCTGAAACGGCTTGTCGAAATCCGTTGTTTCCACGATCCTGTCAAGGTAACGACCTGACGCGCTGAGCATACCGTCAGGCAACCGCGTGATCTCGAATGTCTCCTCTGAAGGCCTGATCTTGTAGAGACGCGTTATCTGTTCCCGTTCAGGAACCGGCGCAGATGCTGCGAGGCTGACAGCACGGTCGATGACCGCATCGACACCCTGATTTTCAAGCGCCGAGATCATCAATGGGTCAATGCCGACATTTTTGAACCGTGTCCGGATCCCCGTCCGTTTCTGGGGGGAGAGAAGGTCGATCTTGTTGACAACGACGAAACGTGGCTTGTCCGCTAACTGGGCGCCGTATTCTTCCAATTCATGGGAAAGCAATCTGTATGCTTCGATGGCATCGGGATCGCTGCTGTTTCCATCAATCAGGAAAAGAAGAACGCGACTGCGTTCAATATGTGCCAGAAATTTGTTTCCAAGACCGCGTCCTTCTGCCGCTCCTTCCACAAGTCCGGGAATATCTGCAAAGGTCACCCGGTCTCCTCTGGAAGAAAAGGTAACCCCGAGATTCGGAGACAGTGTCGTAAACGGGTAATCTGCGATCTTTGGATGTGCCGACGACAGCTTGCTGAGCAGCGTGCTCTTGCCGGCGTTTGGAAATCCGACGATGCCGATATCAGCCAGGACCTTGAGGCGCAGCTTCAGTCGTCGCGTCTCGTTAGGAAGGCCTTTCTCCGAATACCTTGGGGCACGATCTACCGATGTGGCAAAGGTGGCGTTGCCACGGCCGCCATGTCCGCCTTTGGCGACGATCACTGTTTCACCGTCGTTAATCAGGTCGGCCAGCACCTCACCGGTGTCTGTGTCAGAGACGACCGTACCGAGCGGGACAGCAATGGTCAGATCCGGGCCGTCCTTGCCGTGCTTGTTGCCGCCGGCCCCGGCCTCGCCTGATACTGCCTTGAACGTACGTTTTGCCATGAAGAACTGGAGGTCTGAATAACGGCTTACGGCTGTCAGGATGACATTGCCACCCTTGCCGCCGTCGCCGCCGTCGGGTCCACCCTTGGCGACATATTTTTCATGGCGGAAACTTGACGCTCCGTTTCCGCCATGGCCAGAAGTGACTCGGATGACAACCTCATCGAGGATGCGATCTGCTGAGTCTCTTATAGAAGCACCTCTGAATGAACGCTAGTTTAACTTCTCTGGCAGAGGATGAATGTGAACGCGTTTCACCGTCTTGAGAGATTCGAATTTCACCGTACCGTCAACAAGAGCGAATAACGTGTAATCTTTGCCCATGCCGACGCCCTCGCCCGGCTTGAAATGCTCGCCGCGCTGGCGAACAATAATATTGCCCGGGCGAACGATTTCGCCGTCGTATAATTTGACTCCAAGGTACTGCGGATTGCTATCCCGTCCGTTGCGTGACTTACCGCCTGCTTTCTTGTGTGCCATTCTTCACCACCCCTCTTACGCAATCTCCGTGATCTTCACGTAGGTTGATGTTTGTCTGTGCCCGATGAGCTTCTTGTGCGTTGTTTTATTCTTGTAGGTGAAGACGCGGATCTTTCGGTCACGCGAGGTTCGCACCACTGTAGCACTCACTTTTACATTCGGGACATAAGGCTTGCCGACCTGAGTGCCGGTATCAGCGGCAACGATCAGAACTTTGTCGAATACAACGGCAGAACCTGGCTCCCCGGCGATTTTTTCCATCTTGACGGTCTCCCCGGGTTCGACACGGTACTGTCTTCCTGCTGCTTCAATGACAGCGTACATAGATTACCTCCATGTGAAATTGCTTGGCCAAGGTGGCCTTACGGCACTTCAGAAACCAGACCAATGCGAAGAAAGTATACGTTCTTCAATGCCCATGTCAACCATTCAGAGCTTGAAATCCAGTCTCTCCTGAGTAGTATACCATCTGTGAAAACAGTTGTGATAGCTGGTCTGGGGAATCCAGGGACTGAATACGAAGAAACGCGGCACAATGTCGGTTTTATGGCCATTGACGCTCTTGCGCATTCATTCAAGATTCGCAAGTTCAACCACGTCCGGCTCTCTGACTGGGCTGCTCAGGAAATCGTCCTGTGCGATGCTGCAGAACCCGTGAAGATCATCCTGGTAAAACCACAGACGTTTATGAACAGCTCCGGTCTTGCCATAGCTCCGCTCCTCAAAGAGCATGGCGTTTCTCTGAAGGATCTCATCGTGATCCACGACGAGATGGACCTTCCTGTCGGTTATGCAAGGGTCAGTTTCAATGCCAGCAGTGCCGGACATCGCGGCGTAGGTTCCATTGTTGATGCATGCGGGGGCAAGGGATTTGCACGCATCCGTGTCGGCATCGACAAACCACAGCGCCCGGACGGCGTTATCGACTATGTCCTCTCGGGATTCTCGAAGACGGAATGGGCGAGCTTCATCGAGGTCATCGCCAGGGTCCCGGCGATTGTCCGCACGATTATCTGCGAGGGCGTCATGATCGCTCAGGACCGATTCAATCGCAAGGTTGTTCAAGACTGATGCAGCTCGTATCGTTTGATACTCTGT
>CAZEWU010000081.1:0-2350 GCA_964516155.1 uncultured Caldisericota bacterium | reverse complement strand
CTGTTACATCAGGTTCAGACCGGTGCTCCTGGATTCTTTGCCCGTCTGGCAGAGGTCTGCGACAGCCCCGGGCGGCTATCGGTATCGACGCCCTCGCCCGGCTATCGTCAGCTTCTTCTGACGGCCGGGCTTGCCGTTTCACCGGGACCCGTCGTCGTCGTGTGCCCCAGCATTGACCAGGCTGATGATCTCGCCACCATGATGAAAGGGACCGCTCCCGATCTTGTCAGAGAACGGCCATTCGTCATTCTCCCAGAGCTCGGTGTAGAGCCCATGGAGTACACGCAGTATTCGCGTCCCCTGTCGTTTGGGCGCGCCCATGTACTTGAACAACTTTACAGCCAGCCGGAGTGCATCGTCCTTACGACCCTTCAGGCACTCATCGATCCTACGATCCCGGCGCAGGAGTTCACAGCGCTTGCCTCAACGGTCAGCGTCGGGGAGCGTCTTGTTCCGCGTGTCCTCGCAGAAAAACTGCTGCATATGGGGTACGAGGCGACATCGTCTGTGACAGAAATGGGGCAGTTCAGCATACGGGGGAATGTTTTTGATCTGTATTCGCAGGCGGGTGAATATCCGGCACGCATCGTTCTCGAGGGAAATACAGTCGGTCATATCAAGTTGTTTGACCCCGTAACGCAGCGGTCAGTAGAACCGGTGTCTTCCCTGGACATCGTGCCTCCATATCCCGTCCTGCTTGAAGAAACGAAGAGGCGGAGTTTTGCCGCTCTTGCCGTCGAGCAATGGAAGAAGGAATTTCAGAAAAGGAACGATCCCGGAGACCAGGAAACACCGTTTCTCGAAGACATGGAATCCTTTCTTTCCACGGCAAACAGCAGAGGCATCAATTACTTCCTGTACCAGTACGCAGATCCTGAGCGGATATGCGGAAGCCTGTGCCGTTTCCTGGGTGAACGCGCCGTATTTTTTTTCATGGATACGGACCCGGAGACTGAGATCAGAATCCTGTTTGATTCAGCCCGCGACCTCTATGCACGTTCTCATGATGCAGGGCTGGTAACATCGTCTGCTGCACTTGACCGGCTTGAAACCGTTGCCCGGCAGACGATGTGCGACCTGCCCCGTACCGTTTCCCTGACCGCTGTATCGTCAGAAGAATCTCTGGAGCTTCCTTCCCGGGAACTTCCTCCGCTGACTCTTTCAGGATCGCTGACCGAATATCTGAACCTTCATGCAGAAAATCTGAGTATGGACGTCATTTCATGGAATCCCGACAAGGCGGGGCGCCTTGTCACGGATACGATTGAAGATCAGGGTCTGCTGGAACGTCTGTCGTTGTTAAAGGGATCGTTCATCTCCGGGTTCACAAGCACCGATCTGGCGGTCCTGACGGACAAGGAACTGTTCCCGAAGACGGCGATGAGTCCAAAGAAAACGGCGCGTTTCTCCCAGACGATCTCACGGCTCGAGGACCTGCACACGGGGGATTATGTCGTACACCGGGAGTATGGCATCGGCGTTTTCCGGGGGATCACCGCGCTGACAGTCGACGGTGTCACCCGCGACTACATCTCGCTGGAATACAAGGATCATTCGCTGCTGCATGTGCCCGTGGAGCGGCTTGGTTACCTTGAAAAGTACGTTGGGGACCGCACCCAGATCACGCTGGATGATCCAGGTTCCAGAAAATGGAGCCGTGCGCGCAAAGAAGCGGCGGAGGATGCCAAACGTATTGCTCATGAGCTGCTGGATATAGCGGCAAAGCGTTACTCGCGTGAAGGGTTTCGTTTCAGGCCCAATCCGGAACTGGAACAGCCTATCGTTGATGCGTTTGCCTACGAGTTGACGCCAGATCAGTCCAAAGCCATTAACGACGTCCTGGGCGACATGGAAGCGGGAAAACCGATGGACCGGCTTGTCTGCGGCGATGTCGGGTTCGGCAAAACAGAAGTCGCCATCCGTGCGACAGCCCGCGCCGTCGCCAATGGCAAACAGGTCGCCGTCGTAGCTCCAACGACAATCCTTGCCATGCAGCATTATCGGAACCTGGAAGCTCGTTTTGAGCCAATCGGCTACAAGGTGGCGCTGTTTTCCAGGCTCGTCGGCACCCGGGAGATGGCAGGTGATCGCAAACGGCTTCAGCAGGGTGCGATCGATATCGCCGTCGGCACTCACAAGGTCCTGAATATGGCCGGCAGTTTCAAAGATATCGGTCTCCTGATCGTCGATGAAGAACAATTGTTCGGCGTTCTGGACAAGGAGAAGATCAAGAAACTGAAAGCAGAGGTCGATGTCCTGACGCTGAGTGCGACACCGATCCCGCGCACGCTGGAATCTTCCATCGTAGGTATCCGCGACATTTCTCTCATTAACACGCCGCCTGTGGGAA
>CAZEWU010000080.1:0-6098 GCA_964516155.1 uncultured Caldisericota bacterium | reverse complement strand
GAACAGATCCCGGCCTTCAGATCGTTGTAATCCCCTACATGCCGGATGTCCCGACGGCTGACATCAGCAGACTCGGCGATCTCGAGACAGGGCTGACCCAGCTCGGAGCAGCATTCGACGCTCAGCAGGCTGTTCTCACAAAGCTTGCCGCTTCCGTCACGGCGCAGACTTCCGGGGCAAGCGCCGATCTGTCGGAGCTGAGCAAGCTGAACGACCTTGCTACTCTGCTGCAGGCAGATGAGCAGATCCTGCAGGGTGTTTACGGCTCTATTGATGAAACGAAGCTGGCACAGCTTGACCAGATTCCGCAGGGAGCTTCCCGGATCCATGATGCCGTTGTGCAGACGCAGGCCTCGATCGACAAGATCCTGCCCCTGCTGGAGAGTTATGCCAAGCTGGTGGATACATCGCTTCAGCTTAATCAGGGGCTTCAGCAGACGCTTGGCGCCGACAGCTTTGCAACGAAGCAGCAGGCGATGACGATGCTCAGACAGCAGCAGCAGATCCTCTCGGTCCTGAAAAGCGGCGGAACGCCGGAGGGACTGTCACAGACGATTCCCGGCCTGGAAGCCATGACGCAGAACCTCCAGCAGCTCAGGGGAGGGCTGGCGACACTCGAGGCCCAGACAGTGCAGTTTGCCGCGGCGACTCAGCAGGTCCCGGCTGTCGGTCAGGGACTGCGGTCTGTCAGGCAGACGCTCGGTACCGTCCTGAATGGCGGAACGATCCAGGGGCGGCGCCTGCCTTCGCTGTCAATGGCTTCCAGGAGCATCGCGCAGGCGTCTCCTCTTGTCCAGGCAAAGGTAACGCAGCTGACGAAGCAGCTCAAAGGGTCGGCGGTCGGAATTTCCGGTATTCTGAACATGCTGGTGCACGGCGGGACTCTGCAGGGACGGCATATGCCCGGGACGGCTGAGCTGAAATCCGGCACGGTGACGATGAAGAATGGACTGCATGCATTCCGTATGAGCGCTCAGAGTCAGATCGACACGCTCAACAGGAAAAAAGCTCTTGCACGTTCCTGCACGACCTTTATGGGCGGACCGGCGAATGCTGCCGGAAGCAGCGTGCGCTTTATCCTCAAAATGAACTGATGGAGAGGTCCCTGCAGCGAAGCGTTCCAGCTGTCATGTTTCTGCTGCCGGGCCCGGGCCGCAACCCCGGGAGCATCATCTCCCTCTCACCATCCCCGCCGACTCCAACCGGCGGGGATGGTTCCATTTTACGTATCACTGAAGACTGCTACACTGAGTTCACAGACGATGAGACTCTACAGATCACGCAGCACATATGGTTCATCATTGCGACCGGCGGGCAGGACGGCGCCGGTGCGGTATCGCACGCGTTCGCGTTACCGCGGGATGTCTGCTGCCGGTAAATTCGGAAAGGAGCGGACGGGCTGGCGTGATTCGGATGCGATGGCCCGGGTGCATCGTTCTCTTCCAGTGGCTCTTGCGTTTCTCGTCGTTCTCGGTCTCATGATCCCGATTTTCGGCGGATGGATCAGCCGGGTCGCGGCTCCCGAGGGGGAAGCTCTGGTGCGCGTTGTTGCAACGCAGGACGGTACTGCGTGGTCCGGGTCCCTTGCATTCAGGTTGAACGGGGCAGAGCAATGGAACGGATCCATGGCGCCGTACGAGCTGATCGTCCATCCGGGTGTCTATACGATAACCGTTGCCGGCGGCGGACCGCGAAATGCCCGCCTGAAAGACGTCACACCTTCCGGATCACAGCTGGGGAGGGCCGGCGGGACGGTGACTTTTACCATTGAATTTACAGGCGGCGAACGGCCGAAATCCTGAAACGGACGGAACGGAACCAGCAGGTCGGCAGGAGATGAAAGGAACAAGCCATGAATGAGGGACAGCAGAAGGGACGCATGCCGGCGCTTTTTGTGGCGCATGGTTCTCCTATGAACATCATCGAACACAATACTTTTACCGAAGCGCTCCAGGAACTTCCGCGGACGATCCCGCGGCCAGCCGGCATCGTGGTCCTGTCGGCGCATTGGCAGACACAGGGGACGCAGGTGACGGCCACCAGGCATCCGCGGACGATCCACGATTTCATGGGATTTCCCGATGAACTTTACCGCATCGGCTATCCATGTCCCGGTTCGCCGGAACTGGCAGCCCGTGTCCAGCAGGCCCTGGGATCCGAAGTCGCTACCCTTGATGCGGAGCGCGGACTTGATCATGGCGCGTGGTCTGTGCTGCTGCATATGTATCCGGCGGCCTATACGCCGGTCGTCGAGATCAGTCTTGATATGATGCTGACCCCGCAGGAGAGGATAGAGCTGGGAAGCCGGCTCACCGCCTTGCGGGATGACGGTATCCTGTTCATCGGCAGCGGCAATATCGTTCATAATCTTGGTCTGGTCGACCTGGAAAATGAGCAGGCCCCGGTCTATCGCTGGGCGCGGGCATTTGATGGCTGGGTCGACGGGTGCGTCCGCCGGGATGCTCTGCAGGAACTGGCGCTCTACCATACGAACGCTCCTTCCTGGGAACTTGCGGTGCCCACGGATGAGCATTACGTCCCGCTGTTATACATCGCCGGCATGCGGACCGGAGACGAACCGGTGAACACGGTTTTTGAGGGATTTCAGAACGCTTCGCTCTCCATGCGGTGCATCCGCGTCGGATAGTATCCCTGCGTTTTTCCTGAACCCGACCTTCAGAGCCCTGCGTGAGCAGGGCTTGTTTTTTGGCCTCGGCAGAGGATCCGGCGTTCTTCACAGGGCATGGTGTACGAAATCACAGAAGAGATTGTAGTACAGGTGGCAGGAACCTGGTTCCTGCACATAGGGGAAAACCCCGTATGGAGAGTGTGTCATGAAGAACAAAACAGGCAAAATCGTTCTGACGGTCGTGATCGCCGGAATGTTTCTGAGTGGAATAGGATTTGCATCTGCTGCAACCCGATCGGAGAAGTTTACTGGTGTCGACGGCAAGACGGTCACCCTGCAGAGTATGGGCGGGAGGATGGGAGACCACCGGAAACGTGAGTCCGTTACTGTTACTGGCAAGGTTACAGCTCTTACGCAGCCGACAACGACGACTCCCGCAAAGGGAACTCAGCCGGCATTCGGTGTCGGCATGGAGACTCTGACGGTTCAGAAGACCGATGGAACTATCATTTCCGTGATGATCAACGGCAATGCGGTCAAGAACATCACTGTGGCTGTTGGCGATACAGTGACCATTGAAGGTTTCACGATGACGGCGCCTGCTTCTTCGACCGCTGCTTCCATGACGGTCATCAAGGCGGAGAAGTTCACCGGCGCCGACGGCAGGACGGTCGTTCTGCACAAGGAC
Organism: uncultured Caldisericota bacterium; assembly: GCA_964516155.1. GTDB lineage: Bacteria > Caldisericota > Caldisericia > Cryosericales > Cryosericaceae > Cryosericum. The sequence goes on along the minus strand of CAZEWU010000080.1, from coordinate 2,781 downwards.
GATGGTATGTCCGCGACCTGGAAGAAGGGATCCAAAGCTGAGTCAGTAACGATCAGCGGCAAGGTGACGGCGGTAACACAGCCGGCAGCTGCAACACCTCCGGCAAAGGGTGCTTGTCCTGAACCCGGAGCGACCAGAGAGATGATCGTGATCCAGCAGGCTGACGGAACCAGCGTAACAGTTGTGATCGGAGCCGCCAGAGCGACAACTATAAAAGTTGCTGTCGGTGACGGTGTCACTGTCATTGGATTCAAGATGATGACGGGCGCCGGTTCTGCGACGACCGTGGTCATGGCGGAGAAGTTCACCGGCGCCGACGGCAGGACGGTCACCCTGCAGGGTATGGGTGGAGCGCATGGACAGGGATTCCGTGGCGGGATGATGGGCCATGGATCAGGCACCGGAAGTAACGGTGCCTCAGGTGCTCCTGCGCCTGTCAATTCATAACCCCTCCCTCCTGGAATGTGGACAAAGCCCCCGCGTGATGCGGGGGCTTTGTCTTACAACATTTGTCCGGCGGGGCCGGAGCCCGGCGCAGGTCACGGGACGGACATCCGCTGACAATTGGGTATAATAGAAAAGACGGCGGGGCCGATCGCAGACTGGACTGTTCGTGCGGCTCCCTGGTCGAGAGAAACTGAAATAGCTGCATAAGGGGGTTCGCATGGCTACCAGATTTACCATGAATGTTGGTGGAAAGCCGGTTGATGTTGAGATTGAGGAAATCGCTGCAGAAAACGGATCGGGGCGATCGTCGTTCTCCGGCATGGCTCCTGCACACAAGGTCGGGATCATGGAGACCGTTCTGCGAGACGCGCAGCAGTCCCTGATAGCAACGCGCATGACAATGCAGGAAATGGAACCGGCGCTCGAGGCGATCGATGCGGTCGGCTATCATTCTATCGAGATGTGGGGCGGGGCCACCTTTGATTCCTGCCTCCGGTTTCTTCACGAAGACCCATGGGAGCGCCTGCGGACCATCCGGCGCGCGGTCAAGCACACCAAGCTGCAGATGCTGCTGCGCGGGCAGAATGTTCTTGGCTACAAGAATTATGCTGACGATGTCGTGGATGCGTTCGTCGAGAAATCGCTCAAGAACGGTATCGACATCATCCGCGTGTTTGATGCTCTCAATGATATGCGCAATGTGGAACGCGCCATCAGGACGACCAAGAAGCTTGGCGGTATCGCCCAGGGATGTATCGTCTATACTATTGCTCCGACCTACACCATCGAGAAGTACGTGGGGATCGCCCGCGAACTGGAGCAGATGGGTGTGGACAGTATCGCCATCAAAGACATGGCGGGACTCCTGACGCCGTATGCGACCTATGACCTGGTCTCAGCACTCAAGCAGGTGACGTCGCTGCCGATCCAGCTCCATACTCACTACACGACCGGTCTTGCAGGGCAGGCATACCTCAAGGGCATCGAGGCGGGCGCCGATGTCATCGACTGCGCTATCTCGCCGTTTGCCATGGCGACGTCTCAGCCGTGCACCGAGACGATGGTCGCCGCCCTCAGGGGGACGCCCTATGATACCGGCATCGATCTTCCTGCGCTCAACACGGTCGCGCAGTATTTTGCGCCGATCCGCGAACGGGCGATCGCATCGGGTCTTCTGGATCCAAAGGTCATGGGCGTGGATGTCAATGCGCTCATCTACCAGCTGCCTGGCGGCATGATCTCCAACATGGTCAGTCAGCTCAAGCAGGCCGGCATGCTGGACCGCTATGACGAGGTGCTCAAGGAGGTCCCGCAGGTGCGTGCTGATCTCGGGTACCCTCCTCTCGTGACACCGACTTCGCAGATCGTCGGGACCCAGGCCGTCCTGAATGTGATCATGGGCGGTCGTTATACACAGTGCACCAAGGAGACCAAGGCGCTGGTCCGGGGAGAATACGGTCGTCCCTCCGTCCCCATCTCGGAGGAGATCAGACAGCTCATCATCGGCGACGAGGCGACGATCGACTGCCGCCCGGCCGACCTCATCGCGCCGCAGATGGCCGGGTTCCGCGAGGAAGTGAGGGACTACATCGAGCAGGAAGAAGACGTCCTGTCCTACGCCATTTTCCCGCAGGTCGCGCTCGATTATTTCAAATGGCGGCGGGAGCAGGAACAGAAAACTAAGTCCTGACGCGTTTTTGAGACAGCGTTGCACCGTTGCGGCTCCTTCACAAAAGGAGCCGTTTTTTTTGTTGTTTTTTCGGGCATCCACCGTGGAGAGGGCCCGACTTTTTCGTATGGAACAATGCCTTGACATGCTGTCTGGTTCTAGTGATAGACAAACGACATTGGAACTAAATCGTTCACATTCCGTGCCAAATTATCCTGTGCTGCGCTTGACAAAAAAAAGCGTTTGTGTAATGTGCAGTCAGGTGCTGACGTACCTTGCCGTGCGTCGTGGTGCAAAGGAAACACAGTGCCGACGTTGTTGCTTACTGGTGTGCTTTGCTTGTTACGGACGAATCAGAAGTCGAAGGGATTTTTGGTCACGACCTGCAGGGAAGGAGGTGTGACAGAAGTACCATAGCATCCGAAAATATGTCATGCTCCACCATTTTGCTAAGGAAGGAGAATCTGATGAAGAGAGCACTTTCTATTGTTCTTGCGGTTGCACTGTTTCTCGCTGTCTGTGCCCCAATTCAGACGGTAAGCGCTGCCGGTTTTAAAGATGTTCCTGCTTCATACTGGGATGCTGATGAAATCAATGCATTAGCAGCCAGGAAGATCGTCAGCGGGTATGCCGGCGGTGCGTTCAAGCCGGCCGGCCTGGTCACG
>CAZEWU010000079.1:0-6104 GCA_964516155.1 uncultured Caldisericota bacterium | reverse complement strand
CAAGGACGGCGACAACGTCATGCATGTTCCACCTCGCCGGACATCCTGCTACCGAGCAACGAGCAGGCAATGCCTCCCGTTATGCTTGCTGCGAGATAGAGGAAAGCAGCCCCGGTATTATTGGCGGCGAGCAGCCGGATCGTCTCGACAGCGAAGGTCGAAAAGGTCGTGTACCCGCCAATCACACCGACGCGAAGAGCAAGCAGCTCTCTTTTGCGAAGATGCAGACGCCGCGGCCCGACTGCAGAGATCCAGGACAGGGACCAGGCTCCCGTAAGGTTGATGAGCAACGTTCCCCAGGGGAACCCTCCGCGTGCAAGCCCGGGAAGAACACGCGACAGTAACCAGCGAAGGAGTGCGCCGGCTGCACCGCCCGCCCCGACAGCAAGAACATCTGAAAACACTTTTCACCTCAACAGACCAGAGTACTTCTATTATACGGGAACTATTCTGATGGCGCATCCCCGGCGAAGAGAGCTTTCTCACTCTTGCGTTTTCCCTGTAGATCTGTGACGATATTTCCATGTCCAGAAGTCCGCGTTTTAACGTTGTTTTAACGTTGCGGCGTCACATTGTCGGTCAAAAGATTGGTTCGTGGATATGGTCTAAACTACTCTGGCTTACCGTTCCTTCTGCTTCTCCGGCCGCTGCAGGATACCATAGCCGTATCCCCGCTCCGTTACGATAAGCGGGTCGTCCGGGTCGGTGTCGAGCTTGGCGCGGAGATACCGTACGTGCGTGCGCAGCGTGTCGGACCACAGCGAAGTCCGCTCTCCCCACAGGTGTTCCTCGAGCTCTTCACGGGGGACGATACGCCCCTGGTTGCGCAGGAGATATTCCAGCAGCTGCTCTTCCTTGGGACTCAGCAGCACCGGCCGCCCTGCCGCTGTGCAGGCGTGCGATGCGACGTTCAGCACGATACGCCCCGCCGTCAGGATGGTTGTTTTTGCATCGTTGCGTCGCCGCAGGAGCGCCCGCACACGAGCCAGCAGTTCGCTCAGATCGAACGGCTTGGCGAGGTAGTCGTCGGCGCCTGTATCCAGCCCTGTCACCTTGTCGGACGTCATGCTGCGCGCCGTCAGCACCAGGACGGGCATGGTGTATCCTTCGGCGCGCACGGTCCGCAGGAATGTCAGCCCGTCCATATGCGGCATCATGAGATCCAGGAGGATGAGGTCGTACGCCTGCTCGACATGCACTTTTCCCAGCGCATCCCGTCCGTCGGTAGCGGTGTCGACCGTCAGTCGTTCATGCGTCAGGGCGTCGGCCAGAGCGGAAAGCATCGTCGGCTCGTCTTCCACAACAAGAACCCTCATGTCATTCTCCTCGGACGGTCATTCCGTTAAGAGGTTACTATCATTGTATCCGACCGGACATCTGTCGTTCCTGTGGGCAGAATGATGGAGAACGTGCTGCCCCTGCCGACTTCGCTGGTGACGGCGACACGACCGTGCATGGCTTCCACTGCGTTGTGGACGATGGCCAGACCCAGGCCGTTGCCGCCGGAATCGCGGCTGCGGCTGGCGTCCGCGCGGTAGAAGCGGTCCCAGATGTGGGGCAGTGCCGTCGGCGGGATGCCCGGTCCCTGGTCGGTGACGGCGATGATCGCGCGGCCTCCGGCGGACTGCATCGTGATGGCGATGGTCCCTTTTGGCGGGGAATAACGTACGGCGTTGTCGATCAGGTTATCGAGCGCGATGGTCAGCAGGCCGCGGTCGGCCTTCACCGTCAGCTCTCCGGACGGCGTCTGCAGTGTAAGCTCACTGGCGGCGAGCCTGCCGGCAAATGCCGTGGACAGATCAGGCCAGATGTCCGTCAGGTTTACCGTTTCCATTGGCACCTCTTCCCGGCGGTCCAGTCGCGCCAGCAGGAGCAGCGACTCGGCAAGACGCGTGGAGCGCTCCGCCTGTGATGCGATGGCGGTGAGATGCCGGCGGAAATCCTCGGGCCGCCGGTCCTGGGCAAGAGCGACCTGCGCATTCAACCGGATGGAGCTGAGCGGTGTTCGCAGTTCGTGACCGGCATCCCCGGTGAATTGTTCCAGCCTGCGCATCGAACTGGTGACAGGGCGCAGGGCGAGGATGGCTGCGATCAGGCTGGCGAGCACGATGAACAGGAGGGCGATGGGCCCGGCCCAGGCGGCGGCCCTCCACAGTTCCTGCATGTCCTGCCGGACCGGATACATCGTTGTTCCGAGGAGCGCCGTGTAGACCGTTCCGTCTTTCAGGCGACCGCTGACGGTCATGACCCGGACACGCAGGTTCTCGCCCGGCGGCACGGCGTAGTCGGTCCGGTTAGGCACGATGCGTTCCTGAGGAATGGAGGCGCCGGTCATTGGCTGGAGCAGCGGGTACTGCGGGTTGATGTTCGCCAGGGAAACGCTGTTGCCTTTCACCGAGAAGATCAGTCCTGTTTGAGACGTTTCCAGCAGGTCGGCAGACTCGATCCCCCTGGTCGCCACCTCCGCGGGTCTCAGGTCGTCGAGCGTTGTCTGAAGCTGTGCGGCATCGCGCTGCAGTGTCTGGTCCAGACGCCCCACGGAGGCCGCTTCATAGGTCTGCACAAACCAGCCGGCGGCCGGCAGCAGTGCAAGACAGACGACGAGGACCGTCAGTACTGTCTGCCGGACGACGGTATGCTGCAGGATCTCCTCCTGCGACAGGACGGGCGGATGCAGGGGACGTCCCAGGAAGTACCCGAGGGCGAACAGGACGATAAGGACGGCGGGGATCGTCCACAGGAGGATCCGGCGGAGCCGGACGGCCTGCCAGAAGCACGGTTCCTGGACGGTCATCTCGACGCGTATCTTGCCGCTTGTTGCGGCGGTCACGTAGACGGACCGGGCGCCGCCGCCGGCGACAGGAGACAGGGTGCGCCATTCGCCGGCGGCGCCTTCCCTGACATAGGAGCCGGGACCGTAGTCTGTGCCGGCGCTGCTGCCCGGCCAGTTGTTGATCAGCACACGGAAGGAAGACCCCGGGGAATTCATGGAATGGACGGCATGCAGCCATGCGGCGGAAAGGTGTTCACTGGTCCCGGCAAGGGTGGAGGCCGAGGTTGCCGCCACCAGATCGGCTCCTTTCGCGAACTCCGCCCGGGCGGCGGAACGCGTCTGATGCATCAGAGACCATGCAACCGGCGCAGCGACCAGCAGGCCGGTAAGCGCAAGGATCAGGCCGCGCCGTACCGGGATCCACGAGGAATCGGTGCGGTGGGAACGGTTGCCGGCCGGGAGAAGCGCGCTGATAAGGAACAGGACCGCCAGGCAGACGCATATCCACAGGGCGATCGTGAAGGATGCCGAGACTCTGGTCTGTGTCGCCGTCGGCCCGGCGCTTCCCACCATGATCCTGATCTGATGCGTACCCGTGCTTACCGTCATTGCGGTGATGTACAGCGGCTGGGTCAGGCCCGGTGTCTCCACTGGTGCCAGGGACATGCGATACGTCCAGGAGGTCGCGGTCGACCACAAGTCCAGATTCTCGAGACCATAGTCGGTCCCCGCCAGCACGTCGATGTTTCCCCCGATGAGATGCACGCGGATGAATCCCCGTTTTCCCAGGGCGGGCAGCTGGTCGGTGACGGCGCTCTTGACAGATGCTCCGGTCGCGTCGCTTCCCAGCCGGGCCAGACGCCCGGTGATCGTCGCGGCGACCCCTGCAACCGTGGTCTCCTGCGTATCCGGATCGGCTGCTCCGTCTGTTGCATGGCGCATCAGGATCCCGCATACCATGCCGGCGGCAAGAAGCAGGACCGATATGGTGATAAGGACCCGGCGTTTTCTTCTCATACTGTTCTCCCTGTTCCTCAGATGTCACAGGTTACCCTGTGCACCACGATACTAGCAGCATAACGTTAAGGCAACGTTAAAAAACACCTGGGTTCCGGGTCGGTCGCCGGGAGTAAGCGCTCTGTCTGTCGTGAACGTCTGCTTTACAGAGGAGCCGTAATGATTCCGGGGTCCGGCCGCGTGCGGCCGGACCCTTTTTGAAAGGTCTATCTGATCAGTCCTTTGTTCTTCAGGTATTGTGCCGCTACCTCCCGCGGAGCCAGACCGTCGATCTCCGCCCTGTAATTAAGGGTGATCATATCCTGCTGTGTGAGGGTGGTCGTCAGTGGTCTCAGTACGTCTGCGATCCCCGGATACCTGGCAAGGACCTCTTTCCTGATGCAGAACGCAGGGGTGCAGACGGAGTAGAACTTCTTATCATCCTTCAGGATGACAAGCCCGTACTTCTGGATGCATGGCTCGGTGCGGGGCAGGATCCCGGCTACCGGAACAGGATCCTTCTTGGCAGACAACGAATCTGTAAATTCTAAACCATCGGCGATGACCCTGGTAGTATCGCATGGCTGCACGAACAACGCCATAGTCGTCGTCATGATGTACCACTTCATCATTCTGCGGAACCCGCCGGGGACGTCCTCGTCATATTCATCCGAAGGAATACTGAAGTTCAGAGCCTGTTCGCTGGTCTTGATCTGATAGTCGATGAGGTCCGAGATCCTGGTCCCCATGAGCTGCGCGACCTTCTTTGGCACGACGACCGCCGGCGTGCTGTTGATCCCCGTCATGCAATCTACCCAGTCGATCCCGTTGGCAGCAAGGTCTTTCTCCTGCACTTTGGCAAACAAGGCAGCAGGATCCTGAATACGTTCTGTCTGTTTGAGATACCGCAGCCACGCCGTCCCTGTGTAGTCGATGCAGGCATCGACCTTTCCGGTAAGGAGAGCGGCCCGGGCGTCCACTGCTTTCATCCCGGCTTCTTCATTGACCCGGTAGCCTGCCTGTTCCAGCAGATCCCTTGCCATGGACGTCAGGATATAGGACTCCGTTGCGTCCTGGGCGGTGATCGTGATACTCCCTGTTTTCCCCGCTGGCGCACATCCCGGCAGGATGATCGTCATCACCAGCATGATGATGACTGCAACGCAACAACCCTTCTTCATGAGATACCTCCTCCTTTCGATCCAGCAGTACAGCAATTTCTCTTCATCCATACCCCCTTCTTTTGGTTTCAAAGGTACAACAAACCGAAAAAAATACAACACCATCCGTCTGTCAAAAGCATCAGGAACTACTTCTTGTGGACATGCTTTTACCTCTTCCTGCAGCTAATAGTTGACTTGACAAAATTCGTGACAAGAGTAAAACGCGCAATGAAGGGAGGAGAAAATGGTGGGCAACAAAAGGGATTTTTGTGCAGGTGCAACGGAACGTACGGCACGGAGCTTTCTGATCGTCCCCGCCGTTATCGGCATGATCGCTGTCGGCCTTGTCGCCGGTGGTCTTCTCAGGAATATCCCGGGTATGGTCATGGCTGCACGGTCGCGTCGTCTGCCGGCTCCTTTGTATTCGTGTTCAATACTGCTTTTGTCAGCACACGGCTTGAGGACCATCGTACTTGGGTGTTTTTGTCTTCGTGATGACCCCGCAGTGCTTCTGTGAGCCAGTTGGAGGATTGCCGCCTGGCCCACGGGGAACTTCTCCTCTTCTGAAAAAGCTGAGCAAGGAGGAATGTTATGGAACAAAAAGTCATCAGGATTGCCCGTGTTGACCCGGCATCGCTCATGGCATTTGGATTCTGTTATAGCGTTATTGTTGGCCCAATCCTGATGCTCCTGTCATCAATACACTGGATATCATTGCGCACATATGTCGGCATGAACCGCACGTTTGGAATGACGGTGCTGTGGTATGTCCTTTTCGTTATTGGTGTGACCTTCGGCAATCTTGTGCTCGGCTGGCTGCTGGACCTAGCTCTTGCCTGGTGCAGGGGGGTCAATCTTGAAGTAACGGATGAAGGAACGGTACCGAAGTAGGTGCTGCAATTTTTGCTTTGGCGGATTCTTTGAGACCAATTGCCTGGTAGTGCCGGAAGGAAATGACAAACGGCAGCTGGTGAACCGGGGAGCACAGAGACGATCTATTGATAGTGGAAGTTGCTTTGACCATGAATGTTTTTCTAGTTCCAGAAGCATCATATCAGTTGGAAGAGTTGAACAAGGAGGAAGGTTATGGAACAAAAAGTCATCAGGATCGCCCGTGTTGACCCGGCATCGCTCATGGCGTTCGGATTTTGCTTCAGTGTCATTGTCGGTCC
>CAZEWU010000078.1:0-6107 GCA_964516155.1 uncultured Caldisericota bacterium | reverse complement strand
GCGGTCAACCTCACGCGTTGCGACCACCGTCGTATCGGCTTCCGTCACCAGATCCCCCAGCAGATCGCGCAGGTGACACGTCTCTGGAAGCGAGAACTCCGCTTCAAGGCGCAGACCATCCATGCCCGCGCTGATAAAATCACTGGTCAGTTTGCCACCGAGAACGGCGCTGATGGCCCGCACAAGGATCGACTTTCCCGCTCCCGTTTCGCCTGTAATAACGTTCAGCCCCTTTTCAAAGCTGATATGGACGTCGTGAGCGATAGCCATGTTGTGAATATCAAGCTGTAACAGCATGTTAATTGCTCCAATGAAACTTGGCCGACAGGACCTTATAGAAATTCTTCTCCCGCAGACGGATAATCGCGACATCCCGCGTATACCGGCGTACATATACCGTATCAAGACTGTGCACGTCGGCGACGCGCTCACCGTCCCGGACAAAGACGGCGCGGTCACGCGACGGTTTGACCTTGAGCGCTATCTCGCTGTCCGCTGATGTGACAAGAGGACGGGAGGTAAAATTGTGAGGTGCCAGCGCTGCAACGACCAGGGCCTCGACCGTCGGATCGACGATTGGTCCGCCTACCGACAGCGAATACCCCGTTGAGCCCGTCGGAGTCGCAACGATAACGCCGTCACCGGTCAGTTCCCCGGCGCGGACTCCCCCGACGTAGACCTCCAGCGAAAGAATCTTCCCGGTTATCTCGCGGGCCACCAGAATATCATTGATGGCGGTCGTACGGAGAATCTCCTTGCCTTCACGGACGATACGCGCTTCGATCACAAGACGATGTTCGACTGTATAATTGTGTGCAAGAACGGCATCCAGCGAGCTGTAGACCTCATGCTCCTCAACGTCTGTCAGGAATCCAAGAGATCCAAGATTGATACCCAGGATGGGGATACCGATCTGCGTACTCAGGCGCGCCGCACGCAGGAACGTGCCGTCACCGCCCAGGCTGAGGATAAAGGAATCCTCTTCAACCTCGGCCGGCAACACCACCGCCGGGTCGTCCCGGGACGTCATGCCAAGAACTTCGACGCCTTTTGCCGCCAGATACGGACCGATCTCCCGCTCGAGTTCGCGGGCGTCCTTTGAATCTTCACGGTAGTAAACAATACTCTTCATCTCGCTGTACAGTGTACGACGGATGCGCAAGCCTTCAAGTTGTCAGCGCTCTGTTGCAGCCTGCAGCAAGGCCTGAGCGGATCTTGCCAGTCCTTCCGCGTCAAGCTGGTAGATGCTCAGGAGATGCAGGCGTTTATCCTGAGCAGGGAATCCATCAGGCACGCCACAGCGCCCGATGGACGTTGTCTTCATGCCACCCGCGACAAGGATCTCCGTGACTGCGTCAAAGATGCCGGCGGACCGTGTCGTCTCTTCTGCCACAAGAACCGCATGGCAAGTGCTTGCCAGCCATGTCAGAAGATCTGCGTCCAGCGGACGGGCAAACCTCAGGTCAACGACGCAGGCCTGGATCCCGCGCTGGGCAAGAATGTTCTGCGCAGCCAGCGCGTTATGAACAACCGGCCCAAGGGCCACAATCGCGACATCACCGCCCCCGCCGGTTGTCATGACGGCGGTGCCCTCTTTCATCACAGACCGTTCGCCGAACGTATCCGTCAGGTCATATGCAACATCCTTCGGATACCTGATGGCAAAAGGTCCCTGTGCCTTTGCGGACAGTTCAAGCATCCGGACCATATCTACGCGGTCCCCGGGCGAGCAGATCATCATTCCAGGCACGCTGGACAGATAGCCGATATCAAAGATCCCCTGATGCGTCGGACCGTCATCACTGACAAGCCCGGAACGGTCGAGTGCAAAGCGGACCGGCAAACCGCTGATGGCAACGTCATGAACGATCTGATCGTACGCCCGCTGCAGAAAGGTCGAGTAAATAGCGACATACGGCTTGAAGCCCTGTTTGGCCATGGACGCCGCCATGCCGACCGCGTGCTGCTCGGCGATTCCCACATCAAAAAAACGGTCCGGGAAACGCCTTGCAAATTCCGTAAGCCCCGTTCCGTCCGTCATGGCAGCTGTGATGGCGACGATACGGGGATCCTTCTCGGCAAGGCGGACGAGCGTCCGGCCGAAAACATCCGAATATGTCGGCATCGTTTTTTCCTGTTTGCTCAGACCATTTTCAATAAGGAACGGCGCAACTCCGTGAAACTTGGCGGGCCGCTCTTCCGCCAGCTCATAGCCCTTCCCCTTGATGGTGACGACCTGGAGGACAACAGGCTGTTGGATGTCCTTTACCATATCAATGGCTTCGATGAGTTTGGAAAGGTCATGACCGTCGACCACACCGAAGTACCGGTATCCCATCTCCTCGAAGAGGACCGTCGGCAGATACATGCGTTTCAGGAGCGTCCGGAGCCAGCGCAGCCCCTTGCCGATGAACGGCATCTCACGTGCACGCAGATACCAGGAACGCGTCCGGAGCCTGTTCAGGACGCGCGCCATACCGCCGACGCTGCGCGAGATGGACATGTCGTTATGGTTCAGGATGATCAGACACTGTCCATGCGCCCGCCCGATGTTGTTGAGTGCTTCGAGGGCCATGCCGCCCGAAAGAGCGCCATCCCCGATGATCGCGGCAATACGCTGTGTCCCGCCATTCAGCCGGCGCGCCGCCATAAGACCTGCCAGCACAGACAGCGAGGTCGAGGAGTGCCCGACAAGAAAAGTATCGTAGGGCGATTCCCTGGGATTAATAAAACCGCTGATGCCGCCGCACTGGCGCAGTGTGCTGAATTCACGGTAGCGCCCGGTCAGGAGCTTGTGAGTATAGCACTGGTGGCCGACATCCCAGACCAGCTGATCGGTCGGCGTATTCAGACAATAGTGAACTGCGATGCTCAGCTCGACGGCACCGAGATTGGACGCCAGATGCCCGCCATTGGCGGAGCACGTCTCGAGGATGACATGACGGCACTCGGCAGCCAGCTGTCTGAGCTCGCTGACATTCATCCTGCGAATGTCAGACGGAGAAGAAACGTGATCTAGAATCAATGACGCGTCCTCTCCGCCAGCAGGTCTACCAGCCCCGTCAGAAGCTCGCAGTTGACAGCAAGATTTACAGCAGCATCCCGCGCTTTTGCCAGATGTCCCAGCGCCTCTTCCCGCGCCTGTATCAGACCCAGAGCGCTGGGATACGTTGCTTTTTTGTTCTTGATGTCCTGCCCGGTGGTCTTGCCGGTCTGTTCTTCTGTCGCCGTGGCATCCGCGATATCATCGACAATCTGGTAAGCGATGCCGAATTCCGCACCATAGACACGCAGATGGTCCATATCAGCTTCGGTGGCACCGCCAAAAATACCGCCCAGAAGGACGGATGCCTCGATGAGCGCCCCCGTCTTGTTCCGATGGATATACTCGATCGTCTCCAGCTCAACATGCTCATCGCTGGACGTAATCATATCCATGGCCTGTCCTCCGACTAATCCGTGTACACCGGAGAACGACGCAAGCGTCTGGACGGCGGCAATGCAACGATCACTGCCGAATTCCTGCAGGAGCTGTTTGCCGGACAGGAGCTCGAATGCCATTGTCAGGAGCGCATCCGAAGCAAGGAGGGCCATATCTTCTCCGTGGACGACATGCGTTGTCGGTTTTCCACGGCGCAGCTCGCTGTTGTCCATCGCCGGCAGATCGTCCTGAATGAGGGAATAAGCGTGCACCATCTCGATAGCCGCCAGAACAGGCTTGATCTTCTCACGGTCCTGCGCACATGCTTCATAGACCGCCAGACACAAGGCGGGCCGCATGCGTTTTCCAGGAGACAGAAGTGCATAAGACATGGCGGCATGAAGAACTGACCCGGTAAGAGGAGCAAGACTCTCCGCCAGAACAGCGTCAATATACTGTGCCTCATCTTTCAGACGACTTCGGATGTCCATATCAGCTCCTTCAGCAACGTCACTTCACGTCAGTGATAGTATACTCCACACGATCCACTGCGGAATAGCGGCCTCCCTGTCTGAGCAGCGCCGTCAGCTGCAAAAGCCGTTCCCTGTCGCCAAAGGCAACGACATGAACGCTGCCGTCTTCCCTGTTGTCTGCACGGGCTTCGACGCCGAGCTCCCCGGCCGACGTCTCGACAAACCATCGGAATCCGACACCCTGAACGATTCCGTACACGTCGGCTACCAGCTTCTTCATAACCTGTTGACCGCCTACTTCTGCGTGCCCCCGATGGTTCTCAGAACTCCGTTAACAAAGCTCCCGGACTCCTGACCGCCGAATTCCTTGGCAAGCTCGACCGCCTCGTTGACAACAATCGCCGCCTGGATAGGCGGCCTTCCATGCTTCATCTCATAAACAGCAATGGACATGATGACACGATCAACCACGGCAATGCGGTCAATCCCCCAGTGTTCCACATGCGCACCAAGTTCCGCAGTGATTTCATCCTGGTGTGCCTGAACCCCCCGGATCAACCGTAATGCATACTCCTGAATGAGGGGAGTTTCGTGTGAAAACAGCCCAAACGTATCAGCGTACGACGTATTCCCCTCTGCCAGACTGTAAAGCACCTGCAACGCTATCTCCCGTGACCGCCGCCGGTACTGGACTCCCTGTGTCACCGCCATGGTTCAGGTTCGCACGTCGGCGATGTGGACGTTGACCTCCTCGACATGGTAGGGAGTGGAAGCTTCGACCTCCCGGGCGACTGCTGTGCGAAGACCGACGCCAAGCTTGCGGAGATCTGCACCAAACCGGGCAACGACATAAATATCAAGAGAGAGTTCGAGCCCATTACGCGCAATCCCGATACCATGCGGTTCGCATCCCTCCCTGTCCCAGAAGGGAAGATGCTCCTTGAGTCCCTTCCACATCGAGTCGACGCCGTCCGTTGACTGACAGGCGTGAACAATGAGCGATTCTAATGCACCGTCAGTAATAAGAACCTTATCCATAACAGACTACTTTACCCTCTCCAGATACTCCCCGGTGCGCGTATCGATACGGATCTTGTCGCCCTCATTGACGAAAAGCGGGACCATCACAGTGAAACCCGTCTCGATCTGTGCAGGCTTATTAGCGCCGGTTGCCGTGTCACCCTTCACACCTGGTTCTGAATGCGTGACAGCAACTTCGATGAAGGTAGGAAGTTCAACGCTGACCGGCTTCGTCTGGAAATAGACGACATCAACGGTAATATTCTCAATAAGGAAATGAACGGCATCCCCCAGGTCAGCGCTGGAAAGCTCTATCTGCTCATATGTTGTGGAATCCATGAACGTATAGACATCGCCGCTCTTGTACAGGTACTGCATATTCTTGTGCTCGAGGTACGCGCTCTTCATCTTCTCTTCAGGGCGGAAGGTCTGCTCAACGATATTACCCGTAACAAGATTCTTCATCTTGAGACGGACAAACGGCGAACCCTTGCCTGGTTTGATATGCGTAAACTGGATGACCACAAATACCTGGCCATCTATTTCAAACGTAACACCCGTTCGTAGTTCATTGGCGGAAATCAACGTCTAACCTCCTGTAACAGGGCTATTAATCGTTGGTATTGTACATGCCAACCAGCATCAAGTCAAGCAGCAAGCTTCATTCAGGTTCCATGGTGCGGATGTTCAGGAAAGAACGAGTTCCTTGGGGAGATCTGTCAGCGATTCCACTCCGTTTTCCGTCACAATGACAGAATCTTCAATACGCATACCAAATTGCCCGGGCAGGTAAACGCCTGGTTCACAGGTAACGATCTCTCCCGGCTGAAGAATACCGTCCGTTCCCTGAGACAGACGCGGATATTCATGGATCTCAAGCCCAACGCCGTGGCCCAGACTGTGTGTGAAATACTTTGCCAGATCATGCTCGGCGAGTTTTTCGCGCACCGCCGTATCGACAGAGCGGGAGCTCACGCCGGCCCTGATACGGGACAGACCGAGCAACTGAGCTTCCAGCAACCATCCATAAACATCCATGACGTTTGAAGACTGCCCCCCCAGCGTTACCGTGCGGGTGCAGTCGCTCATGTACCCATGGTAACTCACACCAAAATCAATGACGATGACATCGTTCTTCCCGATAACTTTGTCAGAGGCGACACCGTGAGGCAGCGCCCCGCGGACACCCGAAG
>CAZEWU010000077.1:0-6131 GCA_964516155.1 uncultured Caldisericota bacterium | reverse complement strand
ACATGTCCTACCCTGAAAGTCGCCGCGTCGTCCTGGATTATGAACTGCCGCTCTCAGAAATCATTACGGATTTCTTTGATCGCCTCAAATCTATTACAAAAGGATACGGCACCCTTGATTACGAGGTTGCCGGCTATCGTAAAGAGCATCTCGCCAAAGTCGATGTTCTCGTGAGCGGGACCCCCGTGGATGCTTTGTCGTTCGTAGCTCATGAGGATGATGCGTCGCATGAAGCGCGATCACTGCTGCAGCGGTTGCGCAAATATGTTCCGAGACAGATGTTCGAAGTAGCTCTTCAGGCTGCGATTGGCGGCAAGATCATAGCGCGCGAGAATATCGTTCAGTTGCGCAAGGATGTTCTTGCGAAGTGCTATGGCGGGGATATCAGCCGGAAACGCAAGTTACTGGAAAAGCAGCGTGAGGGAAAGAAGAAAATGAAGCAGATCGGCAAGGTCAGTATCCCGCAGGAAGCTTTTCTCTCGATCCTTAAACGTGGGCCCGACGAGTAGCAGACCTCTTGGAATCTATATCCATATTCCCTTCTGTCGCCGCCGGTGCCGGTATTGCGATTTTTTGTCGCATGGTGGTGCCGAAGCTGTCCCGGAGACGTATATTGAGGCCGTGCAGAGAGAATGGCGGTTGTGGGCTGCCACCCTTGATCCTGCTGTGTATACTGTCCAGTCGATCTACTTTGGCGGAGGAACGCCCTCGCTCATGGATCCGGGGCAGGTTGGTACTCTTGTTTCTGCGATTCGTGGTTGTCTACCCGTTTCAGCGGATTGCGAAATAACGCTGGAGGGAAATCCGGACAGTCTTTCGCTGGATAGCATGCAGCGTTACGGGGAATCCGGCGTCAACCGTCTGAGCGTTGGCGTGCAGAGCTTTCACGATCCTTCTCTCCATTCGCTCGGGCGTCTGCATGATGCAGCGACAGCTGTCCGGACCCTTCGCGAAGCACGCAGAGCGGGGATACACAACCTGTCCCTTGACCTCATGTACGGACTTCCGGGGTCTTCAACTGCGCTGGAGCTTGATTCGCTGAAGCAGGCTGTTGCTCTTGCTCCTCAGCATATCTCCTGGTACAATTTGACTCTTGCCGAGGGCACTGCTCTGGCACAGTCTGTGGAGCAGGGTGAGACGATCATGCCGGCAGATGATGAAATAGTTGCAACGATGCAGGCAGGATGGAAGCTTCTGGATTCCTGTGGATACGAGCATTATGAAATCTCCAACTTTGGACTTCCCGGGTTTGCATCGCGCCACAATCTTGCGTATTGGCTTTTTACTGATTATGTCGGACTGGGACTGGGTGCATCCGGTTTCCTGGATGGCAGACGGTGGACGAATGTGAGCTCGCTTCAAGAGTATTGCAGCTGCATTGCCGCAGGACGATACCCCGTTGAGACTGAAGAACGTCTTCAGGGGCGGCGGCGGGAGGGGGAGTACGCCATGCTTCGGATGCGGCTTCCCATTCTTGGGCTGCAGTTTCCCGATTTCAGTCACCGATTTGGAGAGGACGCGCGGGAAGTTTTCCGGAAAGAACTGACGTGGCTGGAACAGAATCAGCTTGTAACGCTGTTCCCTGATCGGGTGGTCTGTACGCGTCGCGGGCTTGAACTGAATAATGTCGTTGCCGAAAAGTTCATCTGCGATGAAACAGCAATCCCGGCTGAAAAGACATCAGCCGGGATAACAGAGACGGGCGTCAGGAATAGAACTCAGTGCGAGACGTTGAAACGGAAGTGAGCGATCTCCTTGTCCTTGACGACGTAACTTTCGCCTTCGATCCGGAGCAGTCCCTTTTCCTTGGCGGTCTTGAAGGAATTGTCGGAGGAACGGAAATCATCCAGTGAGATTACTTCTGCCGCAATGAAGCCACGGGCGATATCGGTATGGATCTTTCCTGCCGCTTCACGGGCTTTTGTTCCCACGTTGATGACCCATGCTTTGCATTCATCGTCTCCTGCGGTGTAAAAGGTCTGAAGACGCAGCAGACGATAAGCTCTGGCGACAAAGGTATCGATGACCGAACCGCTGAGACCGAATTCCTTCAGAAACTCTGCCTGTTCCTGTGCGGGCAGTTCTGCGATCTCGCGTTCCAGCTTGGCATCAAGGACCATGACTGTGGCGTCCGCCTGATTTGCCGCACCGTTCAGCTCTGTTTCCAGCGCCTTGGCCGCGGTCTCATCGGCCATCGTGATGTTGATGACATACATGACGGGTTTGAGGGTGATGAATGCATAAGAAGAAAGAGATTTTTTCTCGTCATCGCTCAACCCCAGGCCCCGTAAACCTTTCCCTGCCGACAGACATTCATGAGCACGCATCAGCAGGTCGTGTTCCTGCTCAAGCTGAGGAGTCATTTTTTCTTTCTTCATACGCTCGAGCCGGTGCTCCACGACTTCGAGATCTATGAGAGCAAGGTCCAGCTCGAAGTTCTCGATCTGTTCTTTGAGGGCGGGAGCCGTTGGAGTCTGAGTGAACCCATCGAAGACCTCGACGAGAGCTTCGACGTTTCTCACGTCTTTGAGGAGTTCATTGCGCCGGGAAGAGTTCTCTGCTCCAGATGGAATGCCGGGAACATCGGCAAATTCGACGGTTGCAGGAGTCATCTTCTTTGGTTTGAAAACAGAGGCGAGGAACTCGAGATCTTTGTCAGTGACAGCGATTGCAGCAAGATTCGTTTTTACCTGTGAAACCTGGGCGGTACCATGAGTCAGGGCACCGAACAGTGTGGTCTTGCCTGTCTGGGGCAGACCGATAATTCCAATCTTCATTGGCAACTCCTTCTCTTGTGCCCGTTCATGCTTATGGGCTCATAGCCAGTATACTTTTGTCGTAGTCTTGTTTCAAGGCTCGCTTTTATGAGGATATGCAGACAGGGCGGGCTGCAGGGACGCAGAGATTCAATTGACATCGTTAAGGTCTGGCAATACACTATCTCGTTTGGAGAGATAATACTATATGAAAATCAAGACTATTCGCGGCGCGTTACGCGCTGTGCAGCATAAAGTTACAGCAGGTCACAAAGAAGCTGTGACGTATTCGTGCGAGCTGGACAAGACCTATGGCCTGTTTGCAACGGATCGTGCCTGGTATATTGTCTGCCTGTTGCAGCCGGAAGATCATGTTGATTTTTCCCGGCTCTTTCCGGAATTGGCGAAACAGCTGAGCTGGAACCAGGGCATACGACTTTCCAGGCAGGGAATTTCGGCCGTCATCGGAGCGACACGCAGGCTTCCTGCTCATGATGTCTCATCGAGTGTGATGATCTTCGTTGACGAAAACGGACGCTTTCTGGAGATCGGGCCTGCCACGCTCATGGGATTCTGCGAGTATATGGGCCTGGTCACGGGTCATACCAACGGCTGGTATGTCTTTCCTACTATTATCCTGCACCCGGTGTTCGGCAGTAAACGAAGCCCTGAGGAGCTTGCTGCATTACAGCGGGCCTCTCTCATTTCTCAGGTGAACAGTGTCGAGGCTGATGAAGACACACGCCAGCAGTACTTTGTTGACGCTGTGCTGCAGCTTGGTGAAGCCGGGATCGAGGCTTCGTCTGATGCTGATTCTTCCGTCGTTATCCCTGCAGGATCCTTTGATCAGTTTGATTTTTCAGGAGACGGCGCTGTTTTGTCCGTGCTTAATGAGATCAACCACAACCTGACGCGCATCCGTGAGCTGCTGGAGAAGACTCCTTCCCAGTGAGACCGGGAGTTGGCAGATAATCTTCCGGTACTTCCGATCCGGAGAGCATAGCCGGAAGGCATCATGAAGGAACTGACGCCTACTATGCTGCGTGATCTTCTTTCGCAAAACGGAATCATCCTCTCCAGGAGATTCGGTCAGAATTTTCTTATTGACCGCAATATCCTTGCCGCAATGGCGGATTGTCTTCCGGAGGGGAAGGATATTGTTTTCGTGGAGATCGGCGCCGGCGCTCTTGCGCTTACCGCGATTCTTGCGTCGCACGGGAAGCGTGTCGTAGCATATGAGATCGACAGGAAGCTGCTTCCGCTTCATACAACTCTGCTTAGAGGGGATCCGGCATTCTGCAATACTGAAGTGCGATATGAAGATGCGCTTGAAGCAGACTGGTGCTCTATCGCACAGGCTGGTGAGATTCCCGTCCTGGCGGGGAATCTTCCCTACCTCCGGTCGTCGGAGATCGTTCTGAAACTCATTCGCAGCGAATGTCTGGAGACGGCTTTCCTGATGTTTCAGCGGGAATTTGCTCTGCGTCTTCTTGCGCATCCGGGGACCGGTGATTATGGTTCTCTGACCGTTGCGACGCAGACGTTTTTTGATGTTCATCGCCTCCTGGATCTTCCACCGGATGTTTTCTTCCCCAGACCGGGGGTCAGCTCCATCTTTCTGAAATTTAGCCGGCATGAAAACGATATCGCCCCGGCTGAGATTGAGCCGTTTCTGCACTTTGTCCAGCAAGCTTTTATGCACCGCCGCAAGAAACTGGTTTCTTTTTTCCGGCAATGCGGCGTCTGGCCGAATGAAAGTCTCTGCGGGATTTCAGATCTGCGCCCCGAGGCCCTGACCCCTCTCCAGTTTCTCAGCCTGTTCCGCCTGGTCGCGAAGATAAGAACCTCATAAATAAGGCGGTCGCTGCTTTTAAGCGGGCGGGACCTTCTGCTGTATTGCGTTTTCGTGAGCCACGAGTAGAATTTGCTGGGTACAGAAAGTCATCTTTGGAGGTGTCTGTTCATGAAGATTCAGAACGATGCACGTTATGCGAAGTCAGACGAATGGGTGCGCGTCGAGGGTGACGTCGCCATCGTCGGAATCTCTGATTACGCCCAGAACAAACTAGGGGATATCGTTTTTGTCGGGGAGATCGTGGTTGGTACAGCGCTGAAGGCAGGAGATCTGCTGACCTCTGTCGAATCAGTCAAAGCCGCTTCAGACATCTACTCTCCCGTCTCTGGTACTATTACCGAGATCAATCCAGAAGTTGTCAGCAAGCCCGAACTTATCAACAGCGATGCATTCGGCGCAGGCTGGCTGGCGAAGATCAAACTTTCCAATGCAGCTGAAGTAAACGCCTTGATGAGCGCTTCTGACTATGCAGAATACCGAAAGGAATAGGTTCTCGTTCATCCCGGCGACCGGTGAAGAGCAACAGGCCATGCTTCAGAAAATCGGCCTGTCCTTTGAGGATATCGTCAAGTGCCTGCCGGGCGATGCCTGTGTAGAAGGCGGTCTTACGTTGCCTGAAGGCCTTCCTGAAGACCGGATGATTGAAGAGTGGGACGAGATGATGTCTCACAACTCCTCCCCCAAGAAAGCTTCCCTTATCGGCGCTGGCGCCTACATGCATTTTATTCCTGCAGTAGTTTCGCATCTTGCGGCCCTTCCGGGGTTTGTTACGGCGTATACGCCGTATCAGTCGGAGCTAAGTCAGGGCGTGCTCCAGTCCCTTTTTGAATTCCAGTCGTTCATGGTAGAACTTACGGACATGGAATTGGCTAACTGCTCCATGTACGACGGTGCCTCATCTGCCGCAGAGGCGATGCTCATGGCTCATCGCATCAAGAAGGCTGATCGTGTTCTGATCGCCTCGGGCATTCACCCGAATTATCTTGCAACGATCCGGACATATCTTGAACCTCATGGCATTGAAGTCGATCAGATTGCCATGGATGAAAAGGGGCAGGTCTCGATGGCGGACCTTGAATCAAAACTGGCAGGGAATCAGTACAGCGCGGTGTTGGTCCAGAGTCCGAACTATCTTGGCATCATTGAGAATCTGGCTGCTATTGGTGCAGTCGTCCATGCGCACGGTCCGCTTTTTGTCGAATCATTTACCGAAGCAATGGCTCTGGGGCTTCTCAGCTACGGGACCAGAACGGGTGCCGATGTCGTAGTGGGCGAAGGACAATCGCTGGGAATTCCTCTTTCATTCGGTGGGCCGCATCTTGGCGTCTTTGCAACTCTGAAGAAGTTCAGCCGTGAGTTCCCGGGCCGTATCGTCGGCGAAACAATCGACACGGAGAACAAACGCGCGTTTGTTATGACATTGAGAGCCCGTGAACAGGATATCCGCCGCGAAAAAGCAACGTCGAACATCTGTTCAAATCACTCGCTTAATGCTATCGGCGCAGCCATTTACCTCGGAA
>CAZEWU010000076.1:0-6141 GCA_964516155.1 uncultured Caldisericota bacterium | reverse complement strand
AACTCTCATCGCGCAATCCAACTCCAGGTGGTGGGACTGCCGCAGGACTTGCTGCAGCGATGGGCGTTGCGCTTGTTGAAATGGTCGCTCATGTTGTCGGTGGGCATGATGATGCTGAAAGGCTTCGGCTTGCTCCTTTTATTGATCGTTGCGATACAGCGAGGGCGGAATTTGTTGCCATGATGGACAAGGACAGCGCGGCATTTGAGGCATACATGGCCGCGGTCCAACTTCCCAAGACAACGCTGTCGGAGAAAACGGACCGGCGTGCAGCCATGCAGGAAGCTTTGAAAGGCTCAACACAGGCGCCGTTAGCGCTTGCGACACGTATCTGCGATTTTACAGAGTTGCTTACGACGACGTTCAGTGATGCACCGAAGAGTATTGCGTCTGACTTATATGTTGGAGCTGCGATGCTGGAAGCTGCATTTTCCGGGGCGATTGCTAATGTCTACGTGAACCTTGCATATCTCAAGGATGTTACTTTTGTAAGCGAAGCACACGCAGCAGTTCAACAGTGCCAGCAGCGGATCGGCGTTTTAGGTATTTTTAAGGCGTCGATTGGACACTTGCTGGACATTGTATGAACACTTGGTGAAAGAAGGCGATGAACCGTGAACTTTACTGAGCAAGAACTCTTGGAAAAAACATCACGTGAACTTTATGAGATTGCAAAAGTGCTCCATGTACGGAACTATACGCGGCTCAAGAAACCGGAACTTATACAGGAGCTGTTGAAGTTTGGAGGAAAGGATGTTAGTAACCAGGAGGAGCCTGTCATGAGTTCGGTGCGACCTTATGAAGATCACAATAAACCCGGTGCGGTAACCGAACATCTTGAAGTCCATCAGGAACAAGTTCCGACGCGCACGGTTTCAAGTGCCATCATTTCAAATTTCTCGGACCGTCGCGTGGACGAGAACCGTCATGTCGGTGGAGAAGAATTCACTGCTTCCGGTCTTTGCGAGATACTCACGGAAGGATACGGCTTCATGCGGTCGAACTATTTCCCTTCCTCCACTGATGTGTACATAGCGCCCCCCATGATACGACGGTTTGGACTTCGTACAGGCGACTGGCTTGAGGGAATCGTTCATCTGCCGCGAGGCGACAAGGAAAAATATTCATCGCTCATGCGCATTCGCAGTATCAATGGGATTACCTCTGATGGGCGTGTTCTTGTGCGTCCTCAGTTCGAGTCTCTTACTCCAATTTTTCCGAACAAACATCTCAAACTAGAGACTCCTAACTGCAATATGGCTCTCCGGTTGTTAGAACTTATTGCCCCTATCGGCAAAGGACAGCGTGGCCTGATCGTCTCTCCTCCCAAGGCCGGGAAAACCACTATTCTCAAAAGCATTGCTCAGAGCGTTGAATATAATCACCCGGAAGTGACATTGATGGTCCTTCTGATCGATGAACGTCCTGAAGAGGTCACGGACATGAAACAGTCGATCCGGAGTGAGGTCATCAGTTCGACTTTTGATCAACCGCCTGAAAATCACATCCGCGTCGTTGAGCTTGCACTCGAGCGAGCTAAACGTCTGGTTGAGGTCAAGAAAGACGTCGTTATCCTGATGGATGGTATTACACGTCTGACACGGGCGTACAACCTCATCAGTTCGTCTTCCGGCAAAACCCTGTCCGGCGGGCTTGACCCGGCGGCAATACGCGGACCGAAGAAGGTCATTGGCGCTGCACGTAATATCGCCGAGGGCGGGAGCCTGACGATTATCGCCACTGCATTGATCGATACCGGCAGCCGCCTTGATCAGGTTATTTATGAGGAATTCAAAGGTACTGGCAATATGGAGCTTGTCCTCGACCGCGAACTTGCGGAACGGCGAGTCTTTCCAGCGATTGACGTGCGCAAATCGGGAACACGTCGTGAAGAGTTGCTATATACGCCTGAAGAGTACCGGAAAATATGGGCATTGCGACAATTCATCAGCAACGAAGACCCGTCTGAAAGCCTTGAGAAGCTTATCTCGATGCTTCAGAGGACGTCAAACAACCGGGAGTTCCTGTCCAGTATCGTTGCGCAAGACGGCGCTGGTCGCTGATTAACATGGACGGTGTTTCTGGCAGAATCGAGGTTATCGCTGGCTGTATGTTCTCCGGAAAATCTGAGGAACTTATCCGGCGCCTTAAACGGGCACAGATCGCAAAGCAGAAAGTCATTGCTCTGAAGTCCTCGCTAGACAACCGTTATGGCCTGGAGGCGATTGCATCTCATTCCGGGGTCAGACTGGAGTCGGCACTTGTGAGTTCTCCGGCAGATATTCTGCAGGTAGCAGAAGAAAAACATGTGGATGTTATCGGCATTGATGAAGTTCAGTGGTTTGACGCCAATATCATTGATGTCGCAGAATATCTTGCAGGAAAAGGGTTGCGTGTTATTCTTGCCGGGCTGGATCAGGATTTTCGCGGCGAGCCTTTTGGCCCGATGCCGCAATTGCTTGCTCTGGCCGAAGAAGTGACTAAATTAACTGCTATCTGTATGGTCTGCGGACGACCGGCTACGCGGACTCAACGTATTGTTAATGGACGTCCAGCGCGTTATGATGATCCAGTCGTCATGGTCGGTGCCTCTGAAATGTATGAGGCGCGATGCCGCGAGCATCATCTTGTGCCGGGCCGCCCCGAACATATTCTTGAAAAAGAACGCCTTATTTGAGGAAAAGACCAATGAGTCAAGAAACAGATCAACTGGCACAGAAGATTCATGAGATTGATGATCGTGTCGCTGGTTTGCGATATGATGTCGATCAAAAGGAGATCCAGAAGCTGACCCATGAACGGCGTACACTGGATTCTCTGCTGCAACTGCTGACTCAAGAGGAATCTCTTAAAACGCAACTGACAGAGAATGCAGCTCTCCTGGCACAGGGCCCGGACCCGGATTTCGCAGCCGTTATCGAAGAGGACCAGCAGAGACTTCAGACAGAGCTGAGTGCTGTTCGTGACCGTCTTGAACAGGAGCGTATGCCACGGGATCCTGATGATGACAAAAATATCATCGTAGAAATTCGTGCAGGCGTCGGTGGTGATGAGGCTGCGTTGTTTGCTGCCGATCTTTTCCGTATGTACTCCTATTTCGCGGGGCAGCACAGTCTGAAGATTGAAGTGATTTCCAGCCATCCGACAGAGATCGGTGGATTCAAGGAAATTGTTTTTTCAGTCCTTGGAGTCGGAAGTTACCGTCTTTTCAAGTTTGAGAGCGGCGTCCATCGTGTTCAGCGCGTACCGGTAACAGAAGCGTCGGGACGTATCCATACGTCGACAGCAACAGTCGCTGTGCTGCCTGAGGCGGAGGACGTTGATATCCATATCGATGAATCCGATATCAAGCTGGAACTCTTTCATGCTTCCGGCCACGGGGGGCAGAACGTTCAGAAAGTGGAGACTGCTGTTCGTATGACGCATATTCCAACGGGTATCACCGCATCATGCCAGGACGAACGCTCGCAACTCAAGAATAAAGAAAAAGCCCTCAAAGTTCTGCGTTCGCGTGTGTATCAATATATGAAAGACAAGGCTCAGAATGAAGTGAGCAGCGAACGCCGCGCTCAGATCGGAAATGGCATGCGGAATATGCGTATCCGTACGTACAATTTTCCACAGGGTCGTCTGACGGATCATCGCATCGGTCTATCGTTGTACAATCTTCCTTTTATCATGGAGGGAAATCTTGATCCAGTAGTCGAAGCATTGTCCAGAGCTTCCAGCAAAAAGAGTCTTGAGATGCCCCTCATTTCCGACAGCGACGACGAGTGACACTTGCGCAGATTCTGGCCGATGTAGAAACGCGTACGCAACTCCCTGTTTCCAAGCGCGAAGAGTTGCTGTATGCTGTTGCCCGGATGAAAGGGTGGAGTCGGACTGATCTTCTTCTGCATCTCCGCTGCCCGTTGGGTTCCAATGATGTAATACGGTTTGAGGCGATTGCTCAGGGACTTGCTCATGGCGTTCCTGTAGAGTATATCCTTGGGCATGCTGAATTTGGCGATATTTCCGTTATGGTACAGGAAGGGGTTTTTGTACCCCGTCCGGAGACGGAAGAGCTGGTGGAACAAGTAGCTGGTTTTATTTCCAGGGAATGCCAACATCATGTCATTGGCCTTGATGTCTGCTCAGGATCGGGAGCAATAGCACTGGCCCTTGCAAACCGTTTTTCCGAACTCTCTGTAACGGGACTGGACATCGACGCTACGTCAGTCTGTTGTGCGAGGCAGACGGCCGAGTATCTTGGGTTTGCACAGCGTGTCTGCTTTATCCAGACCAATGTCCTGTCCAACCAGAGCTGGAAGGGCTTGGCGGGGAAAATTGATTTTATTGTCAGTAATCCTCCCTATGTGCAAGGCGATCGCTTTGAAGCTGCACATGATTCTTCCCCTGTAGAACCACGGAAAGCTCTTTATGGGGGTTGGTCCGGACTTGTTTTTTATCGGCGTATTATAGCAGAGGCACGGAAAGTACTTCGCCCAGGCGGTCTTCTGCTGTTCGAGATTGACGATGGACTGGAAGTGGCTATTCTGGATTTATTCAGTCGGTATGGAATGTCGGAAGGGCGGTGGTTACCTGATTTAAGAGGATTGCCACGTTACGCGGAGGCGCGACAAGCGAGATGAATACATTGACATACATTTTGCGTGACCTCGCTGTCTGCCTTGCTGCGTATGTGACCGGGTCTCTTCCATTCAGTTATATCTTTGCTAAATTAGTTAAGGGCGTCGATATCACGAAGCAGGGAAGCAGAAACATGGGCGCTACGAACGTACTTCGTACTGCAGGTGTTGTTGCCGCTATCTTTGCCTTTGCCGGTGACTTTCTCAAGGCGTTGCTGTTTATCTTTCTTTTGAGGCGTTTTCTTCCAGGGGTTTCTAATGAGATAGTTCTGGCGGCTGGCGTAGCGGTAGTTCTGGGCCATGATTTTTCCATTCTGGCGGGCTTCAAGGGTGGAAAAGGCGTAGCAGCAACATTTGGGGTCGTCATGGTGCTCAGTTGGCCGGTGGCGGTCGTCGAATTCTGCATTTGGTTTGTTGTCATGTTGTTTCGTGATATTGTTTCACTGGCCTCCATCATCGGCTTTATCGCCTTGCCTTTCGTGGCGCTTCTGTTCAGATTGCCGCGCAATGTTATTCTTATCTATACTCTGCTGGCTATCCTGGGAATTGTACGCCATGCAGCGAATATTCAGAGGCTCAGATCGGGTACGGAGTCGAAGTTGGACCGATCCTATTTTCGGAAGAGATAATATGATTTACTCACGCAGACTTCTCATTGATGATTGTTCCGAGGAGGAACTTCGGACAGCAGCAGAACATATTAAGACAGGTGCTCTTGTCGTTCTTGCCACAGATACTGTATATGGCATTGGGTGCAGCGCTTTTCTCCAGGCTGCTGTAACGCGGGTTTTTGAAGTGAAACGGCGAGCCTCTTCAAAACAACTTCCAGTTTTTGTTGCGGGTTTCAAAGAGATTTCGTCAATTATTCCATCTGCTCTCCATGAAGAAGTCCAGAGATTGGCGGCAGCCTTCTGGCCAGGAGCATTGACGATTGTTACTGATGTCATGCAAAAAACTCTGTATACGCAACCGAGACCTTTTGGCCCTGCTGAAAGCATTGGGTTCAGAGTTCCTGATAGCCCCGGATTGCTTCGTCTTCTGTCACACGGGGTGATTCTGGCGCAAACCAGTCTGAATGAGAGTGGTGAACCGGTCATTGACGATCTGACCTCCTCTCGGGCCAAGGAGTTTCTGGAACATGCAGACCTTGTACTGGACAGTAACCGAAGGTCTCTTGGACACCCATCTACAGTAATCCGTGTTGATGCAACTGGATACACCATTCTGCGAGAAGGAAGTATCTCAGAGGAAGCGATCCGCGCTGTTCTTCCATGGGAATCCACATGATGCATGATGTTGCGATCGACGGGCCTTCAGGGTGCGGAAAAACCTCTGTCGGGGTGCGTGTAGCACAGGTTCTCGCGTTGACCTTTGTCGATTCAGGTTTGTTATACCGTGTGTTCACAGCTGCATACCGACAGTTGTACCCATCCGATCTGCAACTGGATGAGTGTCACCTTGCTGGTATTTTAAGGAATGAGATTCGTTATGATGCTGAAGGAGCGGTTTTGTT
>CAZEWU010000075.1:0-6191 GCA_964516155.1 uncultured Caldisericota bacterium | reverse complement strand
TTGAATCGCGTTCGCTGGCAGATTTGGACGTTGCCGACCGCGCAGGATTGCAGCGGATGTTCGCTTCGTCTCGCCCGGATGTTGTTCTCAACTGCGCTGCATATTCAGCGGTTGACAAGGCTGAGTCTGAACCGGATACTGCCTATCGTATCAACGTTCTTGGTGCCCGGAACGTTGCGCAGGAAGCGCGGCGCGCAGGAGCACGGGTTGTCTATTTTTCCACTGATTATGTATTCGACGGCACAGCCTCTGAGCCTTATGCCGAAGATGCTCCTGCCGCGCCCCTTTCCGTCTATGGCAAAACGAAACTTCTTGGCGAGCAGGTAACGCGGGAGGCCGATCCTGATCATCTCATTGTCCGCCTGGCCTGGCTGTACAGCCCTGCTCATGGCAATTTCGTGCGTACGATCCTGCGCCGTGCACGGCAGAAGGACGCGTTGCGGATCGTAAGCGACCAGACAGGATCTCCGACGTTTACCGAGGACGTGGTGCGTCAGGTGCTGGCGCTGATAAACGATGGTGCTTCCGGTACGTATCACTGTGCCGACACGGGCCATGCTACCTGGTATGAGTATGGATGCAATGTTGTCCGTGCAGCCGGTCTGAATATCCCGGTGATCCCCATTCAGACGGTGGACTATCCTGCGCCAGCCGTCCGTCCTGTGTTCTCTGTTCTTGCCGACCGCAACCTTGATCTGGAACAGATCAACCTCATGCGGCCATGGCAGGAGGCTCTTGCAGACTGTATATCCCGGTATATCGAGACGTTGCTGCATGACTGACTGTGCGCGGGTGGTTCGGCGGCGGCTGTCATCCTGCGCGTACCGCCGGGCATGACGGGGCTGTGGCAGGTAAGCGGTCGCAGCAGTCTTGACTACGGCGAACGTGTGCGTCTGGACATGGAATATATTACGCACTGGAGCCCGTGGCTTGACCTGCGGATCCTGGCGGCGACCCTTCCGGCCGTGGTGCGGCACAGGGGAGCATGCTGACCCTCTGCCTGCTGTTCCTGCAGGGAGAAGCCTCATCAACTTCACGGTTGGATTTCCCCAGTTGATGTGATATAGTACTGCAGTCATTGTCAGATAACGGAGGCGTACCAGTGTCCATGAAATCAACACAGGGAACGGCACCAGCCGGGCAGTCATTCGCGAAGAGGTTGCTGCATCGACAGTCGGTTGCTCAGGCAGCCGTCCTTTTAAGCATAATTACTTTTCTCAGCAAGTTCATCGGGTTCGCGCGTGACGCTATCGTTGCTCACAACTGGGGAGCGACCGGCCAGACGGATGCATTCCTGATCGGCATGATGATCCCCAGCGTTCTGCTGGGTATTGTCTCGACGGGTCTCAGCACGCTCATCGTGCCGTGGTATATTGATCATCGCAAGGATGATCCTGAACGGGCAAGGGAACTGGTCAACCAGGTGGCGTTTGTCTGGGGCATGGCATTCCTTGTTGTGTCCATCCTCGTCGCTGCGTTTGCGCCGCAGCTCGTTCATCTCTTTGCATCGAGTTTCACAGGCTCCCGCTACGAACTGGCTGTCAAGGTGACGCGGCTGCTGGTGCCCATGGGATTCTTCAACGTCATGATCGGCCTGCTCACCGGGCTTTCCCAGGCAGAAGGACAGTTCCTGATCCCGCTCCTTTCTAATTTCGTCGGCAATGTGCTCCTTGTAGCATGCCTTGTCTTTTTCTCTTCACCGCTCGGCATCCAGAGCTATTCGCTGGGGCTGACAGTCTCGGCGGTCATAGGGTTCCTGCCGATCTTTGTCCTTCTCCTGCGGCGCTATAACTTTTTCAAGCACCTGGATCTGAAACGCATGAACTGGGCGGCGATCGGGGGATTTGCCGCGCTGCTGGTGCCGCTGGTCATTTCGGGCGGTGGCGGTTCCCTGAACACGATCGTGGACCGCTGGTTTGCGTCGCGCCTGACGCAGGGGAGCGTCTCGGCCCTGGATTACTCTAACCGTCTGTGGAACCTGCCGCTTGCTCTTGTGGCTACACCGATTGTGACCGCTGTCTTCCCGTGGTTCTCATCCATGGCGGTAGACGGGACGCCGCTTGCAACCTATGCGGACAAGATCAAGAAAACGGTGGCGCTCCTGATCTACATCTCTGTTCCATGCATCGCCGGGTTGATCACGCTGGCTCAACCCATCGTGCGCACACTCTTTCAGCGCGGCAAGTTTGACATGACGGCAACGAGTCTCACGGCTGCATGCGTCCAGATGTACTGCCTGGGACTGGTCGGCCAGGCGCTCTTCCCGGTATTTCACCGGGTGTTCTACTCGTTCAAAGATACAAAGACCCCGCTGATTGTCGGTGTCGCCATGATCACGATCAACGCCGTGACGGACTGGCTTTTTGGTATCGTCATGGGATTTGGGGCGGCGGGTATCGCGCTCTCCTCAACCGTTGCCGTGACGGTCGGTGCCGTCATGGATGCTCTGCTGGTCCAGAAATATTTCCGCAAGGCGGAATATACCCGCGAGCGATACCCGCTGGTCCGTGAATTCAGCAAGACGTTGCTTGCCGTTGTTCCCGTTATCGCGGTGGCGCTGGCCGGCAAGTCATGGATTGACGGTGCTCAGGGATTCATTCATCTCGTCGTTCGTCTTGTGGTAGTGGTTGCTGGCGCCGCCGTTTCTTATATGGTCATGAGTAAGGTGCTGCAGATCGACGGCTGGAAAGTCATGCTCGGACGTATCAAACGCAGAGTCGCTTCACGTTCTCCTCTGGAAGCCTGAGCTTTAGCCTGCAGGTCTGATTCGTTTATGGTGGATTGCCCCACGTTCAGGCGCGGGGCAATTTTTCGTAAGAGACAGGGAACGTTCAGTGAGAAAGAGCGTGCAGGCGCGTTTCCGCTTCGACAAGGTTCGGGTTGATGCGCTGAGAATACTGTAGTTCGGTCCGTTCCATGTCTGTTTTCCCGACGGCCCGGTAGTACCGGGACAGTCCAAAGTAGACGAACTTGTTGCTGAATCCCTGTTTTGCAACGGACACGAACAGAGCCTTTGCCCGTGCGTTATCTCCCCGTGCCAGGGCGCAGAACCCCTGCGCGACGATCGCATAGGGATCGTCTTTTGTGATTGCCAGCGCCTCAGCCGCTTTTGCCTCTGCTTTTGAAGCATCGCCCGCGACATAGATATAGGAGAGCGCCAGCCATCCCTTGATGTCCGCGAGCGTCGGATACAGCCGTTCTGTCTGTTCCAGGTATGTGACGGCATCAGGCGCCTTGAGGTTCATCTCCAGCATGCCCAGGTTCCACATCGGCCGGTAATCGGCGGGTGAAAGGATGGATGCCTGCCTGAAGGCCGTACGGGCTGCATCGGTAACGGGTCCGCTCATGCCGCCGGCAAGGGATCGGACCCGGGCGCTGCCCAGCAGATCCCAGTACGTATCATTGCCGGGGTCGCGCGCAGTCGCATCGGTCAGGCGCTCGATCCTGGCGGTTTGATCAAGGTCTCCAAGCGCCAGGCCGTAAAGGGAAGCGACGCCGCGCTGGAGGGGCGCCATGGCGAGCAGAAGTGAAACCCCGGCGACAGCCAGGCATGCCCAGCGTCTCTGCTGCATGATGAGGCGGCGGTCGTCCTGCAGCAGGATATCATAACGGATCCGTTTTGCGGCCAGGAGCGCGAGGCAGAAGAACAGTACCGCCGGCGCGACGGCATAGACGTAATCCACGTCGATGCACATGTGCAGGAAATAAGCGAGGGTGCCCGCCCAGAGACCGGTGAAAGTGATATCGTCACGGGAACCGGCAATACGGTTCAGTCCTCGCAGACCGCGCCGCGCGATCCAGGCGAACAGCGGTACCGTTCCCAGGAGTCCCGTCTCGGCAAGGAACCGGAAGAAGAAGGAATGCGGATCAATGCGCCGTGCCACGTCCGGGACCCATTCGGTCACGGTCCACTGGAGAGGAAAGGTGCCGAGTCCCGTGCCGATCCAGGGATGTGCTCTGAAGAGACGGAGGGAAAGGAGCGCAAGGTGGACACGGGTCCCCAGGGACTGGTCGTTTGTGCCGCTCACAAAGTTCTGCATCTGCTGGCCTTTGCTGGCGTTGATCTGCGTCGTCGCCCAGGTGACACGGTTGAGAAAGGTCAGACCGGCCGCCGCCGCGCCGATGCACAGGACCCGGAGGATCAGTCGGCCTCGCTGTTCCCGCGGCGCCAGGAGGATCAGGACAATGAGGCCGACGGCTCCCGTCAGGAAGGCGCCGCGGGAGGTCGTCAGGTAGAGGACCATGAGCAGAAAGCCGGCACAGGTGCTGTACAGGAGTCGCAGGTCGCGGCGGCGATCCCCCGCCGCCATGCCGAAGCCAAGCAGTGTACACAGTGCGAGAAACGCCCCGAAAGAGTTTTGATACTGCCAGAGGCCCCACAGCTGACCATTGACGACGAAGTTGTACTGCAGGTTGCGTGCCCAGAGGGGCGTAAAGTAGAAAAGCGGCGACATTGCAGCCATGTAGTAGGCGAACGAGATAGCCGCCAACCCGACGCCCAGGAAGAGGATCCCGTTCATGTAGAACTGGAGATCGGAGCGTTCCTGGATGAGATTGAGCACCATGAATGCCAGAAGGAGCGCTGCGCCGATCTTGGCCGCTTCCACCTGGGCTCCGTACCGGTATGAAGAGATACAGGTCAGGATGACCAGGACGGCGACCAGTCCCAGCGAGGACCAGTCAAGCGACAGAGCAACCGGAGGGTGATCTGGCAGCCACCAGATGGAGAATGCTGCAAACAGGATAGCAACCGCTGCTGCAAACCACCAGTCCACAGTGTACAGGACGACATCTCCGAAGCGCGTGCCAAGAGCGATGACGATCAGACAAAGAAGGGTCAGCCACAAGAATGTCTTTTTTCTCATGCGTTTATTCTATCCGGTGCCCGTGCTCTTGCAACTTCAGCCGGCGGTCTGTCCACCGTACTGTGTCCATGGGCGCGGTCGTTCCCTGAGGTACATGACAAAACCCCTGCCATGGTGCCGGCAGGGGGATGTTTATGAACGGTGTTGTGGAAAAGTCTAGTGTTCCGTTTTGTCGTCGACAGGAGAGTCCTTGTTGATATCCTTGCCCTTGCCTTCAACGGTCTTGCCTGTCTCAATGGAGGGCCGTTCCCTTTTGCCTGATGACTGCTGCGGCATGGGTGGAGCCTCCACGAAACCACCGAGGATAGAGAAAGCAAAAATATATACTCCGAACAGGATATACTGACCGGCAATACTCAATTTTGCTCCAAGGAGATAGACGATAAGGACGAAAACAACCATAAAGGGAATAGTAACTGAAAAGTAAACCTTACGGCTGACGGTCTTATGCATACGTGTCGAGATGAGCCGTCCGATGAAGTTTCCAAAAATCATGATACCAAGACCGACAATGAGCAGTGCCCAGAAGTTAAGTCCGCTGTTGGGCTGCGCTGTTGTGGTCGTCGCTGCTGCGCTTACGGGTTGTGCCACGTTATCCTCCTCTGGTAGGGCGACAACATTCTGTGAAGTCTGCCCCTTCTTGTGCCCGCGTTTACAAAGTACTCCTTCACTGTATACTTTTCGTGTGGTTTATCAATGGCAGCCGAAGAGGCGAGCGTGAATAACCTTTGGAATAATAAGATCCTTATTGTTGCCGCTATCGCGGATCTTATTGCACAGGGAATCAAGCCCTTCATTCATTACGCAGAGTATCATGAATGGGATTGGCATCTTCTGCTTTCGACCGGGGGTTTCCCAAGTTCCCACAGTGCTGCCGTTACAGCATTGTGCGCCATGATAGCGTTCACGGTTGGTATTGCATCGCCGCTTTTTGCGATCTGTGTCGTCTTCAGTGCGGTGGTCGTCTACGATGCTTCCGGGGTCCGTCAGGAAGTCGGGAAGCATGCCCGTACACTCAATGCTGTGTTTGACGAGTTCAAACTCTGGGACCGTTTTGACTACAAGGAGTTTACCGAGCTTGTCGGACATACTCGTTTTGAAGTTATCGGAGGCATTGCGCTTGGACTTCTGACGGCGCTTGTGTCTCTGCGCATTCCATTTCTGAAACCGAGGTGACATCATGAAGATTATCATTGGTTCCGATCACGGCGGGTTCCGTCTCAAATCATTTCTCGTGCATGCGTTGCTGCTCAAAGGCTATGAGATCGAGGATATGGGGACCAATACCGGCGATCATTCCGTCGACTATCCCGACTATATCGCACC
>CAZEWU010000074.1:0-6240 GCA_964516155.1 uncultured Caldisericota bacterium | reverse complement strand
ACCTGCTGCCACCGCGATCCGTCCCAGATCAAGTGACTCCATGGCAATACGAAAACCCAGCCCTTCCCGATTCAGAAGGCGCCCGGCAGGAACAGCACAATCGCTGAACGACAACGCTGCATTCGGCAATGCCGGAAACGCCATTTTGCGTTCCTGGCTACCAATGGCGAACCCCGGACTACCTGCATCCACAACCAACGCGCTCATACCACGCGCACCGCGATCGGGCTGAGTCTTCGCTATGACGACATATGTATCAGCAAGTCCAGCATTTGTAATACATATCTTCCGTCCTGTAAGTCGATAGGCATCGTCTTTCCGGAAAGCACGCATAGTGATGGCTGCTGCATCTGACCCCGCTGAGGGTTCCGTCAGGGCAAAAGCACCGATTCTCCGTCCTGTCAGCAGATCCGGGAGAACCTCCTGTTTCAACGCATCGCTGCCGAACAGCAGAATCGGATATGCCGCCAGCATGCAGGCGCCAAAAACCATCCCGACCGTTGCTGATTCGGAAGAGACAATCTCGCCCGCCTTTGCCCATACAGCAAAGGGAAGCCCCAGGCCTCCAACTTCGGAAGGAAAAGGAATGGCCATGAATTCCAAGCCATAAAGGATCTGAAGAGCATCTTTCAGAGCTTTTCCGTCTCCTTCGCCGATACGACGCGCAAGAGGATGGATCGCCTCGTGACAGACACCTTGTATATGCTCCAAAACTGCAGATTCCCGCCCAGACCACCCAAACTCCATCACGCTTTCTCCCAAGTCCCTGTATCAGTTCATATTAGCAGTAATCATCCCTCTTGCAAAACAGGTTCTCTCCTTATAATGTAGGTGTATGTCTCTGGTATCAGGAGGAAACATTGTATCTTAGCAAAATCTTTGCACCGCGTTTGCGCGAAGCGCCCCAGGAT
Organism: uncultured Caldisericota bacterium; assembly: GCA_964516155.1. Lineage (GTDB taxonomy): Bacteria > Caldisericota > Caldisericia > Cryosericales > Cryosericaceae > Cryosericum. The sequence continues at coordinate 5,329 of CAZEWU010000074.1, read as the reverse complement.
GCTGACACTGTAAGCGGACAACTCATGCTTCGGGCAGGTCTTCTTCGCAAGGCAGCCTCCGGAATCTACTCATATCTGGATCTTGGCCTCAGGGCTATCGATAAAATCGAGAAAATCATTCGCGAGGAAATGAACGGGCATGACGCTCAGGAAATCCTGATGCCCATTCTTATGCCCGCTGAACCATGGCAGGCCTCAGGCCGCTGGGATGTTTATGGTGATGAGATGTTCAAGCTCACCGATCGGAAGGGCCGGTCGTTCTGCCTTGGCCCCACCCACGAAGAGCTTGTGACGACGCTGGTCGGCAGCGAACGCCATTCTTATAAGGAACTGCCCTTTAATCTCTATCAGATCGCCAATAAGTACCGTGATGAGATCCGGCCGCGTTTCGGTCTTATCCGCAGCCGTGAATTCATCATGATGGACAGTTACAGTTTTAACTGTGATGAACATTCTCTCGAAGAAACATACAAACAGATGGCTGATGCATATGACCATATTTTCCGGCGTATCGGGTTGAAATCTCGCCCTATCCAGGCTGATTCGGGCGCAATCGGTGGATCGTCTTCGCATGAATACACGGTAGAGGCGGCCAACGGGGAATGCTCATATGCAGCATGTGACAACTGTGGTTATGCTGCCAATCTCGAACTGTCCAAAGCGCATCCAGCCAAGGAACCAGCATCATTCGATGGCGTCCGGCCGGCTTTTGAGAAGGTCGCCACGCCCGGGGTCCATTCAGTCAGTGAGGTTGCAGCGCACTTCTCTGTAGAGCCATGCGAGATTCTCAAATCAATGCTTTACATTGCTGATTCAAAGCCATGGCTGCTCGTTCTTCGAGGAGACGACGATATCAACGAAATCAAGCTTCTCAGGATCGTAGGGGCCCATGAAGGTCGTCTTGCCAATGAGCAGGAGGTTGTCGACCTGCTGGCTGTCCACCCTGGATCAGTCGGGCCTGTTGGTGCCAGAATCCCCGTTATCGTCGATGAGGCCGTTCGCTCTGATGTCTCTTACATAACCGGTGCCGGCGAAGATGGATATCACTTTCGCAATGTTTTCCTCGGCAGAGATATCCAGGCTTCCCAGACGGCAGATGTGAGAACGGTCCGTCCGGGGGACATCTGCCCTGTATGCGGACATCCGCTCCATACGGCAAGCGGCATTGAAGTCGGGCAGATCTTCAAGCTGGGTACCAAGTATTCCATACCCCTTCATGCAAGTTATGTTGCTGAAGATGGCGCCGAAAAACCTTACTACATGGGCTGCTATGGTATCGGCGTCGGCCGCACGCTGGCAGCGGTGATCGAACAGGACCATGACGAACGTGGCATTGTCTGGCCTATGGCTATTGCTCCCTATCAGGTCACGATCATTCCTCTGAACAAGGGCGATGACCCGGTATGGCATGCCGCGCTTAGCCTCTATGACAGCCTGCAGAAAGCAGGTATTGAGGTTGTTCTTGACGACCGCAGTGAATCCGCCGGCATTAAGTTCAACGATGCCGATCTGCTTGGTTTTCCGATCCAGATTGTTGTTGGTAACTCGTTCATGAAGACTGGAAGTTTTGAAGTGACCCTGCGAAGCAAAAAGACGGACAAGAAACTCGTTCCGGCCTCTGATGTTGTTGCAGTTATTACAAAACTGGTGCAGGACGCCCTGTAAAGTCTCAACATGACGGCAAATTGACACTCTCAGGTAAGTCACTAGAATAAAAAACGATCGTATCTATGCCAAAGGAGGAACTATGAAAGCTTCAGTAAATCAAGATGTTTGTATTGGTTGCGGCGCATGCGTGGCTCTCTGCGACGCTATCTTCAGACTTAACGACGAGCTTGGCAAGGCCGAGGTTATTCCAACAGCTGATTGTGGTGCTGCCGGCTGCTGCAAAGAAGCCGCCGAATCCTGCCCGGTCGGTGCAATCACTGTCACCGAGTAGCTTATTTCATCAGGTTCGCCAAAAACGCAGAACGCCCCTGCTGAAATTTCTGCAGCAGGGGCGTTCTTATAATATATGAAATCAGTTATCGTTCTTCGCTGTAACGGCCGAATACCAGCGAAACATTATGCCCACCAAAGCCAAAAGAACTTTTCAGGATATAGCGAGTGTCACATGAGCGAGCAGTATTAGGAACATAATCCAGTGGACAATCTGGATCAGGTGTACTGTAATTGATCGTCGGATAGATCATATGATTCTTGAACGTCAGCATACAGGCGATTGCCTCAACAGCTCCAGCTGCTCCCAGAAGATGTCCTATCATGGACTTTGTCGAGCTGACAGGCACGCTGCGCGCCCGTTCTCCAAAAAGCATTCCGAGAGCATAGGATTCCGCCTTATCGTTCGCCGGAGTTGATGTTCCATGCGCATTGATATAACCTATATCATCCGTTGTGAGGCCTGCACGGGTAATAGCAGTCCGCATCGCACGTATGATCTGCTTCGCTTCTGGATCTGGAAGCGTAATATGATATGCATCCGAGGTCACAGCTTGTGACATGATCTCGCCATAGATATGTGCTCCCCGGGCAAGAGCATGATCGAGTCGCTCCAGGATCAGAATTCCTGCTCCTTCACCCATGACGAACCCATCACGTTCCCTGTCAAAAGGACGCGAAGCATGTTGCGGGTCATCATTACGCGTGGAAAGGGCCCGCATATTTGCAAAAGCACCGATACCGGACAGGGTAACCGCTGCGTCTGATGCACCGGCGACTACGACGTCGGCATCGTCCCGACGGATAGCTTCCATCGCTTCACCCAGCATTTGTGTACCGCTGGCACAAGCGCTTACCACAGAGTTAGTCCCACCGTACAATTTGAAGCGCTGGGCAATCTGTCCCGGAATAGCATCGATAATCATCTTGGGAATAAGGAACGGTGAATAGCGTGGCAGCCCGCTGACAGCAGCCCGGGAGACATCATCTTCGAGAGACCTCAACCCACCGATTCCACTCGTGACATAAATCGCTATGCGCTCTCTGTCCTCAGTTTCAAGATTAAGGCGCGAATCCTCCAGTGCCTCCTGAGCTGCAGCAAGAGCGAACTGCTGCACGCGATCCGTCCGACCTACTTCTCTTTTCTCAAGATAGTCTTCAGGAACAAATCCTTTGACTTCGCCAGCAATACGGCAACTGATCCCGCTTGCATCAAAAAGAGTAATAGGCGCAACACCGGACATTCCGGCCGCTAAAGCCGCCTCGAATGCTGGAATATCATTTCCGATCGGCGTTACCGCTCCCAGGCCAGTTACGACAACGCGAACCTTCGGCATCACTGAAAAAGCTGTCCTTCCGTCATCAGGAAGAAAGGCGCGCCATGATGTAATCGACGGTCTGGCCAATGGACGCTATCTTTTCGATATCTTCATCCGGGATCGATGTTCCAAACGCATCTTCCAAAGCCATGGTGATATCTACGATCCCCAGCGAATCAGCACCAAGGTCTTTGATATACTGAGCGCCATCTGTAATCTTGGATTCATCAACTCCAAGCTTCTCTTTCGTAATATCGATCACCTTCGCACGAACTTCTTCTTTTGTCATAAAAAACCTCCTGAGCAACAAATGTTTCACAGATAATAATCTAGAGAGACATTCCTCCATCAACAACAAGAACTTGACCGGTGATATATACAGCATCCGAGCTTGCCAGGAATGCCACAGCCCTTGCAACATCAGCTGGTACGCCGGCACGTTTAAGAGGGATACCGGCAAGATAGGAGGATACTACTGTCTTGTCAAGAGTACTTGTCATGTCAGTCTCCACAAATCCCGGTGCCACAACATTGACGGTAACGCCCCTGGAGCCAAGCTCTTTTGCAGCAGTCTTCGCGAGTGCAATAATACCAGCTTTGCTAGCAGAATAATTGGCCTGTCCGACATTTCCGCCAAGTCCCGTAATAGAAGCGATGAGAATAATAGTTCCCGTTCTGCGACCCATCATATGGCGAGCTGCAGCACGAGTCACATTGAAAGTACCGGTCAGGTTTGTCTGCAGAACCTCGTTCCATTTCTCATCCGTCATACGCACAAGCAACGCATCACGTGTAACCCCTGCATTGCTAACAAGAATATCCAATGAGCCATTTACAGCGATCGCTTCGGTAACCAGTCTGCCTGCCTGGACGCTGTCTCCGACATCTGCCTGAATCGCCCGGCACACTCTTCCCATGGCAACAATGCTTTCCGCGACCTCATCGGCTGCCGCATGATTACTACGGTAGCCGATGACAACATCGGCACCACGGCTGGCAAGCTCCAGAGCAATACTGCGGCCGATTCCACGCGAACCACCTGTCACTAGAGCAGTTTTTCCATTCAGCGTGCTCACCATGACTCCTCTTCGACAGCGTGAACCCCTGCGCCTCCCGACACCATCTGGCGAACCATGTTCGTCAGGGCATTGCGCGGTCCCACTTCCAGATATTCTCCAACACCCATGGCCGAACATTTGCAGATAGTATCAACCCATTGAACGGGACTTTTGAACTGGGCGACAAGGTTGGCCCGAATAACTTCCGGATCCTCATCAACAGCAGCAGCTACATTATTAATGACAGGGAAGTTCGGTCGACTGAACGGCACTCCGCGAAGGAAATCAGCGAATTGATCAGCACCAGAAGCCATGATGGAAGAGTGAAAAGGAGCGCCTACACGAAGCCTGACGGCACGTCCCTTGCCTAGTTCTTTGACAGCGCTTACCGCATGATCTACTGCCACAGTTTCACCCGAGATAACCGTCTGCTGAGGCGTATTATAATTGGCTGCTTCTACGATCCCAAAGGAACGCCCCACCTCCAAAACTTGTAGTAATTCTCCGTCAGTTAATCCGATAATCGCAGCCATTGTCCCGGGACAATTCTGCACTGCCGAAGCCATAATCTCACCCCGTCGCTGCACCAGGCGCACCCCATCGTCAAATGTAAATACGCCTGCTGCGTACAGGGCTGTGAACTCTCCCAAACTGTGTCCTGCAGCAACATCGCAGGTTATTCCCCGTGCAGCAAGAGCCTTTATCCAGGCGACTTCTGTTACAAATAATGCAGGCTGTGTGTTCTGGGTCTGTACCAGAACTGCGTCTCCTCCCGCATCCACAAGAGCCCACAGGTCAAATCCCAGCACACCACTGGCACGGTCAAACAGCTCACGCACCACCGGTGCACCCGGTATTTTCCTGTTCATTCCGCTGTATTGTGAACCCTGTCCGGGAAAAATGAAAGCTCTCATTATGCTCCTTTACCTATTCCTGCGAATTTCATAGCTACACAAACCCAACTATGACAGACATCGAATCTCATCAGGCGAAAAACAAGCGCCCCAGAGCAAC
>CAZEWU010000073.1:0-6330 GCA_964516155.1 uncultured Caldisericota bacterium | reverse complement strand
CTCCCCTGTTCTGTCCGAATCGTTGCAGGAAATGCTTCCGTTGATACCCGGCGACGCGACCCCCGTTCGTACCAGTGAGGAACTTTCCGGGGCGATCCGCGCGAGTTGGCTCTCCCTTCTCAGCGAGGCCATGCTGCAGGCTCTGCATGATCATCATATCCCGGAGCAGCAGTTTCTCTCTTCTGCAGCTATGGCGGTCATCGTTCAGCATACGGACGGACATTCGGGCCTTATGGGCCGGACATGGTCAGCCAGCCCGGAAGCCGGCGAACCTGCTGTCCGCGTCCAGTGCTCGTTGGACACAGCAAAAGCGGAAAAACCCGTATGGAACTGGCTCATCAGCAAATCAGGAACAATCCTGGACCATCCGTCACCGGTCCCAGCCGATGAGGCTCTGATCCTTCAGACAGCCCAACTGGCAACGTCCCTGGCACTCCGGACAGGTCCCTGCGTCCTGGACTGGACCTGGGATGGACAGGAACTCTGCCTGCAAAGCGCAGTTCCCGTATTCGTCCCAAAGGAAACGACCGTCTACTCCCGCCGTCTGGCGTCCCGGCTCGCAGGGCAGCCACTGACGCCGCTGGCGGGCGATCTCCTGGTAGACCTTGTCCAGCACCTGTATCAGGATCTGGCAACCCTTTTCATCCCCCGGGAGACTCCTGTGATCTCCGACAGCGCCGCCCGCCTCATGCACGGCCGCCTCTACATGAACAAGACCCTTACGGGAAATCTGCTGGAGCAACTGGGTCTGCCCCGGGAAACGATCAGCGACCTGCTGGATCCCCAGACGGGCCCTTTTCAGCAGAGGATCTCCGTGCAGACGTTCTTCCGCCATCCAGGTACTACGCGCGCCCTGGGGATCATCCAGTCTGCCGGCCTGCGGTTCGACACATGGGTGAGCAGGAACAGCCCGCGCCTGGCATGCCTCGATGATACGGCATTTGCAGCATGGACCGGCGAGCAGACCATGGGCCGCCTGGAGCATCTGCAGACATTGCTCCATCCGCTCCTCCTGAACATGACGCTGCTGCTTATCCTGTCATCGCTGCGTACCAGGGCGCTGCAGCAGGCGCTGGAACGCTGTAACATCTCTGACAGGCTGGACGACGCCTTACGGATCACCAGTGACACCGCTGGGTTAAATCCGTGGTCTCACCTTGACGAACTGGCCGCCACGATTACCGATGAAACGGCGAGTCGTGCAGCAACATTCGTCTCCAACGGAGAACCCGGCCAGGCTATCCGGGAGCTATGTACGGACACGACCTTCAACCGTGAGCTGGAAGCATTTCTTCATACTTTCTGGTTTTTCAGGACAACCGTCGCCGATATCGGATCTCCGACGCTCCTGGAACGCAAAGACATCCTTCCGACGCTTCTGCTCCGTGTCCGAGAGACAGGAGCGGCGCAGCGCGTTGCCTCGGCGGCAGATCCAGAAGCATGGCCGTCAACGCTTTCTGTACCGGAGAACCGTTTGCTGCGACGGGCATACGATGATCAGCTTCGTACCTCCGTTGTCATGGAGAAAAGCTGGTACTACTTTGCAAAAGCCCTCTCGGGAATACGCCTCCTGGTTCTTCACAGGGGTGACCTCCTGGTGCAGGCTGGCTGTCTGAATATGCCGGAGGACGTCTTCTTCCTTCACTGGGATGAGCTCGGATCTACTACGGATCTTCGAACGGCTGCGGCAGAACGTACCGCTGCGTTCCAGCTCGACACCGCATCCGGGATACCCGAGATCGTCGTCGTGAAAACGTCTTCTCCTCCGGCCGGAAGAGAGACGTCCGCAACGATCTCTTCTTCCGCCAGTCCCAAGTGATTCAGCCGCCTAGTCCCGTTTGAACGGGAGCTTCGGCACGATATAATTGACAAAAGCGCCAAAGTTCCGTGTCTGCATGTAGATCGTACCCGGCCCCGTCAGCTCAACGACCAGTCCTTCGCCGGAGAACAGCGTCTGTTTCAAGCCCCCGATGGGGCGGACGACATAGCCCATCGTCGCATCAAATGCCACCATGTGCCCGGTATCCATGATGAGCTTCTCTCCCGCGGCCAGCGTTACCGCATGAATGGCGCCATAGCTGGACATGAAGAGCGTCCCCATGCCCGTCGCCTTGAGCACGAACAGCCCCTCCCGGGAAAAGAACGTCCTTGCCCCGCCCCACGTGGTATCAAGTATAATCGAGGGAGAGGACGCGAGAAAAGAACCTGACTGTACAAACAGGCTCTCGCCCCGCAGCTCCCGGGCGCAGATGTCACCGACAAGCGACGGGGCAAGCGTGATCGTCCCGGAACTGTCCTGGGCCGTGAAGGTGTTCTGAAAGAAGCTTTCGCCGCCGACCGTGCGTTTGAGAGCACCAAACAGACCGCCCCGCGCGCCGGTGTCCATCCTGATGTTCGGTGCCATGCTCACCATTGCATCGGATTCGGCAAGGATCCCCTCGCCCGGATCAAGGTGCAGCTCCAGAAGAGAATATGACGGCTGATAAAGGATACGATACTGCATGCAAACCCCCTGATGCAGATTGAGAACAGCGCATGCTGTTTCTGAAGGAAGAGTACCGGCGGAACTTCCTGTGTCAAGAGCCCGCTGGCATGAAATGCCGTCGGCGGTACAATGCTGTTGGAGGTGAATCATGCAGCTTGAACTGATTGCAGTAACAAAGGACGACGACGTCAACGTCATCATTGGACAAACACATTTTATCAAGAGCATTGAAGATATTTACGAGGCGGTCGCATGCGCCGTTCCCGGTATTAAGTTCGGTCTTGCGTTCAACGAGGCATCCGGCGTCTGCCTGGTGCGATGCGCCGGTACTGATGAGCATCTCATCCAGCTGGCACGCGACAACGCATTGAAGATCGGAGCAGGCCATACCTTCGTTCTGCTCCTAGGAAACGCTTATCCCCTCAACGTCCTGAATGCTCTCAAGAATGTCCCGGAAGTCTGCAGCATCTTTGCCGCAACGGCAAATCCGCTCAAGGTCATCGTGGCGGATGACGGCACGGGCCGCGGTATCCTCGGCGTCATCGACGGCGAGAGACCGAAGGGCGTCGAGACTGAACAGGATGTTACCGACCGCAAAGCGCTGCTGCGCAGGTTCGGCTACAAGTTCTGAAACGTGATCACCAGACCGGCGTGAGCTTTATCTAGACGTCTTGACCGTAACAATACAGATGAGAGCGATGATCACGACGAGCCAGACGCAGGCCATGATGATGCCGACAAGAAAAGAATTCCGTACGCGCCGATCGTCGGCAGCGGTCCCTCCGACAAGGTTCAGCATGCTCCGAGCCTCCTGCGCGATCAGGACAGCCAGAAGCCCGGGGATGATCCCCGCGATGGGAATAATCAGAGACGCAAGAGCAAATCGCCATGCCAGATTCACCAGGCCTTTCTGACGGTACGCAGCCTGTTCGGAGCGAACCTGAGCCGGATCAAAAAACGAATCCAGGTTTGCTCCGGTCCTGTGAGTGTCACAAATTGAAACGGCAGCGGCTTTCTTTTCCTGACAGCCGTCCCTCTGCCTGTATTGCGTCATGGATTGTTCTGCCGTCAGTCTACCGTTCCGGTCTCTTCGCCGCTGTTCCGGAGAATATGATACCGGTGGACCATGGCAACCCCGGGCGCCAGCGTTCCGCCAACTGAACAATATTTCTCAGCCGAGAGCTGGATCGCCTTGACGAGATTCTCCGTAACAACGCTCTCACTGGTCAAGAAATAGTCGACAAACACCTTGACAAAGCGCCGCGGGTAGCTCTCGGCACGATCACCGGACAGCTCGACACGAAACCCGGTATAGTTCTCCTGCATTTTGCTGAGAATCGAGACGACATCCATGGCGGTACAACCGCCCAGCGCCATAAGAAGGAGCTCCATCGGGTTGGAACCGGCGCCATGACCTCCGGCTGTCGAGGATGCATCCAGAACAACCCAGTGATTGGATGTTCCACGCGCCAGAAACGTAAGTCCTTCGGTCTGATGAACTTCTGCATGTATCCTCGCTGTCTCCGCCACAAATACCCCCTGCTTTCACGCGTCAGCCGGCAGACAGCCAGCCGCTCTTTCAGTGTATACCGTGGGTCCTGCTGTTGCAAGGCACCCTGAAGAATCAGGATGCCCGGGAAGGTTCCTTCTGAAGTGCAACGATAGCGATGGACGGATATGTGATCACCACCCGCGTCCCCTGCCCGACCATACTCGTCAGCCTGATGGAACCGCCTTCGATCTCAACGAGATCCCTGGCGATAGGAAGTCCGAGTCCCAGTCCTCCGTTCTTGTGGTTGCGGGACCTGTCTCCCCGGAAGAAACGCTCAAACACATGCGGCAGATCTCCAGCAGCAATACCAGCGCCCTCGTCTTCAACAACGATGGAGACGCCATGCACGTCGGAAGAACTGGAAAGAATGACTGATTTTCCCGGCAAAGTCGCGGTTATGGCATTGGTCAGCAGATTTGCGACTGAACGGTCAAGAAGCTGACGGTCAAGGTGTACCTTGACATAAGCTTCAAGCCTGCTGAAAAACTGGATATTGTGTTCTGCAGCGAGCGGCGCAAAACGATGGCATACATAACTGAGCATCTCGTCGAGGTCAAAATCGGACTCTTCGGGGCTGACGCCGTCATGGTCGATCTGAGCAAGCTGACGCAGTTCATTGATCATGCTTTCCAGGTTAGTGGTCTCCTGTGCAACCGCCTGCACTGCCACATGCACTTCCTGAGGATCGGAAATGACTCCGCCGTCCAGCGCTTCCACATACCCTTTGATAACCGTTACCGGAGTGCGCAGCTCATGGGAAAGATTGGAGAAAAGTTCCTGCTCTACCTCTTTGTGACGGTTCAGGTCTTCGGCCATCCGGTTGAGAGACTCGGACAGCTTGGTAAATTCCTGCGTCTCCTGGTCTTCAGAAAGCCTGGCGGTATACTCGCCTTTGCCGATACGATCAGCAAAAGCAGCAAAGCCGGTGATCGGACGGGAAAAACGCCGGGTGAACCAGCTTGCCACACCGAGCGCAAGAAGCGTAACCACAGCACCGCCGACCCAGATAGAAAGGCGCGTCACTTCGTGAAACCGTACATACGTTGCAGCAAGCAGATAGTTTCCCGGTCCGGGTGGAGTCAGAACGTCGCCAAACGGCAACCCGTAGCTGCCGGCCAGAAACCGCTGGAAAGCATGAATAAAGAAGGCATCCGCCAGCGTCATGGAAAGTGCCGTCACCAGGGCGATGAGCAGAACATAACTGAGGATCAGCCTGGTATGAAAACTGGATGCCTTCTTCAACGAATCCCGTCAGACCAGGATACGGTACCCGACTCCGTAGATCGACTCGATATATGTCGGATTACCGGGATCGTCCTGGATTTTCTTGCGGATGTTCTTGATGTATGCATCAATCGTACGATCAAAAACTTCGTCGTCGCTCCCGCCATAGATCTCTTTGATGAGGTTGGAACGCGACACGGGCTCACCATTTGCCTTGACCAGCAGCGTAAAGACCTCGAACTCCTTGGGCGTCAGCATGATATCCTTGCCAGCTTTGACGACACGATGCTTGCCTGGATAGACGATGATGTCCTTGAAAACAAGTTTCTCCACCGGAGCGGTATCTGCAAGGCGCTCCCAGTCATACCGGCGCAAAGCCGCCTTGATACGGGCCATAAGTTCACGCGGACTGAAGGGTTTCGTGACATAGTCGTCGGCCCCGATATCCAATCCTTCCAGTTTCTGGATCTCATCGCTCTTGGCTGTTACCATAATGATGGGCACTGTCGACTTCTTGCGGATCTCACGGCACACTTCCTCGCCATTGAGCTCAGGGAGCATAAGGTCAAGGATCACGAGATCAGGCTTCTGCTCGTCAAACAATCGCAATGCTTCCCGGCCGGTCGACGCAAGAATCGGCTCATACCCATCCTTCTGAAGGTAAAGCTTCTCCAGTGTACGAATGTTCTCTTCATCTTCTACTACCAAGATCTTCTTCATGGCTGTATTGTACCCTCGTTGGATGATTGTTGTCATTGTCGTGTGTGAACACACAGTGAACTGTAATTCAGCATTACAAGCAACCTACAGTCCACTCACGCCGCCAGGCGGCAGTCGCATATCCTTTACATTCAATTGTGAAGAATACAAAGTTATCCTACCATTCTGCGGAAGAGATGCAACACCCCCTGTAATGACGTCCACCCCGCGCATGGCTGGGCGGGGTGGCGAGAGCCAGGGGGAACACGGTCCTACTTTAGCGCAGCCCGAATACCACAGAGACACTGACAGACAAAATATTGCCTCCCGTATACACCGACGGACTCCCGGAAGAGCCTCCCTGTCCTTC
>CAZEWU010000072.1:0-6410 GCA_964516155.1 uncultured Caldisericota bacterium | reverse complement strand
CCCGGATCGGAGAACAGTTTGATGCGATCGTCACCGGCGCCGCCGTCAAGGGGACATGGGCGCGGCTGCTCGCCATCCCGGTCGAAGGCAGAGTCGTCCAGGGTTTCCAGGGACTGGATGTCGGTCAGCACACGCGGGTCCAGCTTGTCTCGGTGGATGTCGACAAGGGATTCATCGATCTCAGGAGAGTCCACAGTTAGGGACGTCTGCTGATGGACGACATCTGGAACCGGATCGCCTGTCCGTCAGCAGATTTCAAGAGTACCCGATTTCTTAACGCGTGACTCCGGTCCACCGCAGGAGCAGGCGCTTGAAAACATCGTTGATACCAAGAAAGCAGACGGCGCATGCGCCAATAAGGATTGCGACAACATGCACGGGAAGGCGGTGCAGTCCCGGCAGACCCACCATCAGCAGAACGGCGACGACCGCCATGTCCGTCAGGACCGTCCGCAGCATCGTCCGGCTGGGACGCGACCGCCAGAAGGGACCGCGCTCACGCACGATGAGGATCGTAAACATCCCTGAGTAAAAAAGCAGCCCGAAGGAGTAGGACTGCAGCAGCGCAAGGTCGCGCCCCAGATACAGAGGGCCCATGCCGAGCGCCAGGATGCCGAGCGAAGCCGGCAGAGAGCAGACACCCAGTCCGATGGAAGACGCCATGAACCGGCCGATGCGCCAGTTGTCAGGCTGAGGAGACCATGTGACGTTATCCGTCGCGATCGTCAGCGTCATAAAATCCACCAGAAACAGCAGCAGCACAACGTCAAAGGTGGAAACGACCTGCAGGCCGGTGATAAGAAAAGCCACCGAGGTAAAAATGGCGACCTGAAAGGTCTTGACCACCTTATTCATGATCCAGGTCAGGATGCGCTGGTGGATCATGCGCCCTACACGGACAAGATCCACGAGCCCGCCAAGGCCCTCCGCCGTCAGGACGGCGCTGGCAGCTCCCTTGGCAACATCAGTCGCATTGCTGGTCGCAGCGCCTACTTCCGCCTGCCGCAAGGCGGGAGCGTCATTGACGCCGTCGCCCGTCATGCCGACGACATGCCTGCATTTCTGCAGCCCGCGGACAACGGCGTACTTATCTTCGGGATAGACGCCGGCGAACCCGGCGAGCCGCTCGGCCAGAGCACCTACTGCATCCTCTCCCTGAGCGACGGCGGCGTGCAGATCGGCAGCGGAGGCGATCTCGCCGTTCAGACCGACGCTGGAGGCGACAGAACGCGCGACAGGCAACGCATCGCCTGTGATCATCTTGACACTGATGCCGAGGTCCCGCAGTTGCGTAATGAGTCCCGCCGCATCAGCACGTGCGACGTCTGCCAGAGCGACAAGGCCGACGAGCGATATTGTCCCGTTTGTGTCCCGCCGTGCCACGGCCAGTGTCCGCGCTCCCTGCTCCGCCCACGCCGCAACGGTCTCCCTGATGTCAAGACACGCCGCCGCGATGTTCCCACACAGGCCGGTCACGGCCGCGACATCGCCTTTGAGCGCCGTAAACATACCATCAGGACCGGCGACGATTGCTTCCGTCCGGCGTGTCTGCTGATCAAAGGGCTTGAACTCTTCGACCGTCCATGTCTCCGGCCTGAGGCCGCGCCTTCCGGCTTCCTGCAGGAACGCCGTGTCCAGCGGGTCGTTGTTCGCAGCCTGAGAAGCAAGCGCGCCCACCAGTATGACTTCATCCCCAGTCGCACCAGCCGCTGCCTGTACCGCCGTGACATGCAGGACATTGGCCGTAATGGTCCCGGTCTTGTCGACGCAGAGGACGTCCATCTCGGCAGCATCTCCCGAAGCGCCAAGACGCGTCACCAGGACCCCGCGCCTGGTGAGCTCCAGCGATCCGAACGCCATCGTGATCGTGATAACGGCCGGCATAGCTGCGGGAAGAGCAGAGACAAGCAGGATAAGCACGACGGGAAGGATCTCCAGCAACCCGGCGCCGCGGGCAAGAAAGACCGCGGTATCGATGCACAGGAAGATGCCGACAATAGCCAGCAGGAGACGGACCACCGAGTTCATGACATCCTCGATATGCAGTTTGGGAGAAGCGATGCGTACGAGTTCCGCTGCTTTGCCAAAGGTCGTCTTCACTCCTGTCAGCGTGACGACGGCTGTGACTTCACCACGCTGCATGGTCGTCTCCGAATAGCAGACAGCGCCGCGCTGCAGCGAAACGGCAAGCGACTCCCCGGTGACCACAGACTGGTCGATGTCCCCGGTGCCCGTCAGGACCGTACAGTCCGCCGGGATAATGTCGCCGGTCCGCAGCCGGATGATGTCGCCCGGCACAAGGTCGCGGGCATCGACAAGCTTCCATACGCCGTCCCGCAGGACCCGCGCCCGGATCTGCAGACGGTTCTTGAGGAGCTGCAGCGCATTCGCGGATTTTGATTCCTGCGCAGATCCGAGGATCGCATTCAGGGTCAGCAGTCCGGCGATGACAACGGCGTCCGTCGTCTTGTGCAGCATGAAGGACAGAACAATCGCCGCTTCCAGCATGCAGGGCGTCAGCCCGACATATCTCCGCAGAAACCGCAGGACGGGACTCGACTTATGCTCCGGGACCTCGTTGGGCCCCGCGACAGAACGACGGCGCTCCGTCTCGTCTTCCGCCAGCCCGGATGCCGGGTCGCTGCCAAGCTGCGCCATGAGATCTGTAACACTGAGCGCTTTGATACCTGCCGCCGTCAGTGCTGTCCACTTGTCTTCCATACGTATCCCGACCTCCCGCCTGTCTTCTGTTAACTTTTTATTATAGGGCGGGACAGCGGGAGTGCATGGAGCTACCGTGACTGAAGATTGTCGTTCAGGAAGGATACCTGCATTTCATCTGTGAAGAAAAGAACATTCCTGCCCGCAACAGCAGGGCTAGGATCCCTCTTTTGCAGGATATCAGAACATCCCATCATCGCCGTCCTGGATATATGCACCGTCAGGAACCTGCCTGCAGACGCAGAACACATTCAGATAATCCGGGCAGGGAGCGATAAAACCTATCATCGCGCACGGCCAGAAGATCGCAGCCGCAATTTTCCCTCCGATCGGACACAACAGAAAAAGGACATAGGGCACGATCCCCAGCAGCACGGGAAGCAAACTCATCAGGATGAACCGATCCTTTCTGAGCGGCGCAGCGCAACACGTGTATGCCATGAATTTGCCCGGAATAACTCCGATATATGCAGTCGCTCCTTTCGGATAAACGCAGGCATGCAGGAACTCGTGGACAACAACCAGAAGAAGCCCCGCTACGATCCCGATGGCGGCATAAGGACGGTTCAGCGGGAACTCGTGACCGATCAACGATTTTACGTGCAAAGACACAAACATGAGAATTATAAATGGAATGGCAAAAACAAAGGAAACCGTCATGTTGTTCTCCGGTATCCTGATTTCCTTTGCATTTTCAGGCAGTTTTTCATATTCCATTTCAGGAAAATCTCTTGTGAATCCGTTCCATATCACCTTTGGCGTAGCATACCCCCTCAGAGGAGAATCAGGGCCTGATTTATCAACTTGTCAAATGCCCGTTTCCCGATCCGCACGAGTTGCCGGGGTCTATGGCCGGATTTCCGTACGGTGCTGCAGGTGGATACCAATATGGCCGATCCCCAGGATAATGGTTGAGATCATCAGCCAGATGACTTTCCCGTAAACGCCGAGAAGAAAGAAGGCGACGACGGGGAGGGTCGCGCCGGCGACCGGTACTCCGCAGAAACTGCTGTAAAAGTCCGCCAGAGTCTTCCCGCTCCTGAAATACCTTATCCACCAGCACTCATAGAGGACCATGAGGACAGCCGCCGCGATCAGCCAGGCAGACCATCCGGACCAGCCGTGGATATTGAGATCCGAGAACATGAGAGCCGTGCAGGTAACACAGACCTGTCCTCCGCGCTCAAAAACAAGCAGGACTCTGTTTTCGTTGTGAGAGTCATATCCTTTCGGCTGATTCTTTGTCCAGATCAGATTCGGGATGGTCAGCATCAGGAGAAAAATCAACCCGACATATGAAAACCCAACGTTCCCCACAGGTATCTCCTGTTCAGCTCTCAGCCTTCGCTCAAAACGATTATGGCGGTATTCAGCGGTCCCCCTGCCAGAATATATTGTAAGGCAGAAACGATCTGCCGGGAACAGACCGTCCGGCTCAGACCCGGCCGGCGGAAGCGACCTCGCGCTGCTCGAAGAGTTTCCGCGACATAAGGATCCAGACAATGCTTGCGACTGCGAATACCGCCGTGTAGATCTCTTCAAGAAGCGCGTTCCCTGCGAACATGACGGCAGCGTAATCCACGAGAGTATGAAGTGCAATGGCAAGGAGAAGGAACAGACTCCTCCTGGACCTGATACCGTAAAGGACAATGAGCGAGAGGCCTATCTGGATCACAAAAGCCATGACCCGTTCAATGCCGCCGACGACGAACAATGAAGGAGTGGTATTCACAAGCACAGAGACGACAGACTGCGAAAGCTGAAGAGACGCTTTCCCCGCGTTTATCAGAAATGAATAGACGAGATCGTTCAGAAAAGTCGTGCTGACAAGAAGAGACTCAAGTCCGCCGTGTCCGATACCATACCCGATACCGTTTTTCCAGTCCACATGTCTCTTCAGCAGGACGCTGAATCCGGCATACCGGCCAAGTTCCTCGAACAGCCCCGCCGACAGCACGATCAGGAAACTTGTCAGGATCGGATGACGCGCGTAAAATGTCCGATAGGACGAGATGCTCTTCATGTACTGAAGGAACGGGATTCTCGTAAGGATCTGGAAGACAAGAAAGACCAGCGCGCCCGTGAGCACCGATCTCCATATAAAGCGCAGGTTCCTGTGCAAAACGACCGCCGCCGCAACAGGAAGTACAAGACTCAAGAACAGACTGATCGACATGAAGACGATCGAAGACGCCCTGACCATCGCTCCCTCCACCGGGATCTCCCCGGACCGTGAATCTCCTTCTGAACGGGAATGTTACATCCTTCCCTGCAACATCTGCCGTTTTGATACCGCCCTTTCCCCGGCCATTCTGCCCCGTCTGTCATACAATGCCTGTGGTATAGTCTTCTCTGTCTTTTTGTCAAGAACGCCATGACATCTGTGCAGACAGCGGGGCCGCAGATGCTTCAGCCTTCACCGGCGACATACTGGTGAAGGCTGAGAAATCCCCGACCCGCTGTCACTGCCGCCGGGCTGCAGTTCCGGCGTGCAGCGCCCTGATCAGCCCAGGCCGTTCAGCAGACCGGCTGCACGTACCACGTGCTTTGCAAGCACGGTGGAGGTGACCGTCCCTACCCCGCCGGGGACCGGCGTGATCGATGCGACCATGGGCGCAACGGTATCAAAAGCCACGTCCCCGCACAACTTGCCATCGCTGCCGACGTTGATGCCGACGTCAACGACAATGCTGTTCCCGGTGACGAAATCAACCGTGATCATGCCGGCCTTGCCGGCCGCTGCAACGAGGATCTCCGCATTGCGGCAGGTCCCCGCAAGGTCCTGCGTCCTGGTATGGCAGATCGTGACCGTTGCGTTCTTCTTGAGCATCAGCATGGCAAGGGGTCTGCCCACCACCATGCTCCTGCCGACCACCGTCACGCGCTTCCCTTTCAGGTCGACGCCGTAGTGCGCCAGGACTTCCATGACGGCCTCGGGCGTACAGGGAGCGAATCCGCTCTCGTCGCCGGAGAAGACTTTTGCGCTGTTGACCGGGCTCATGCAGTCGATGTCCTTCTTCGGATCGATCATGCCGCGGATAGCTTCCTCATCCAGCTGCCTGGGGAGCGGCCGGAACAGCAGGATGCCGTGGATCTCCGGATCGTTGTTGACAGCGGAGAACGCCGTTTCAAAGTCCGCCTGGCTGATCGACTCCGGCAGCTCGGTCACCGCGCAGCGGATCCCCATGCTCCCCATTTTCTTGACAGCCCCGCGCTCATACGCCAGATCATCCGGCCGGGCGCCGACCCGTACGATCCTGAGCTGCGGGACGATCTCCTTCCGGGCAAGCTCCCCGATCTCCTGCAGCAGTTCTTCCTTCATCGCAGCAGCTACTTCAGCACCTTTCATGATGACACTCATGATACCAGCCTCCATTTTCCTGTTTCACCGGCAGGGCATGCCGCCCTGCAGATCCGGCCAAAGTTCCGCCTCGCGACTCGATAAGCCGGAACCCCGTCCCGCACTCTTCCTCATGGGCGGGACCTTTGACCGCACATATGATATGCGCTCTCCCCGGAATGCCAACCTGTCAGCCGGCTGCACCGCGCCGGATCCTGATCTTCTCGACAGCCTTCAGCATGGCCAGGAGCAGCGCCGTCTCGACAGGGTACATCACTATATTCTTGACGACGCGCGCAGCCAGAAGGACGACGAATGCCTTGCCGTACATCATACTGAGCCAGAACGT
>CAZEWU010000071.1:0-6450 GCA_964516155.1 uncultured Caldisericota bacterium | reverse complement strand
GCAGTGATCGTCATGGTGGTGTGTCAGGATGATATGACTGATCTGCGCAATGCTGACACCTGCATCTTTCAGCCGTTTCTGAAACAGGCTCCAGTCTTCTTCGTATCCGGTATCCACCAGAACATAACCGCCGCCGGCTTTTATCAGATAGCAGGTCGTAACGCTAAGTTTGAGAGGAATCAGGTTCATGATAAAACTCCTTTCTCTGGGCAATATCTGCAGAGACGCACTCTACAGAGAAAGTATAGTGCGCTTTCAATGCATGTTGTATGTCATGAGAGGCGACGTGCCAGCGATCTCTCATCCAGCATATGAAAAAAGCCCGGGATACAGGATCCCGGGCTGGAGGGGGAAACAACAGGTGATCAGAAGATCACTTGACGGTAACAAAGATAGTGGCTGTTTTCTGGGTCGTGCCGGCGGAGTGCGCATAGCCGACGACGATCCTGGCGGTTCCTTTGGCAAGAGCTTTGAACGTCAGCGTCTCTCTGCCCTGAGGTCCGACGCTGGACGGTTTGTTGCCTTTCCTGGTCACGGCTTTGCCGGCGACGGTTTTTGAGACGGAATAAGTGCTCTTCCGGAAGGCGGCGACCTTTGGGTTGCTGTTGGTGATGATCCTCCATGCATATCCTGCTGCGTGGTCGCAGACGAACTGCACGCCGAATGTCGTGCCTGCTTTGGCAGTGATCCTCTGTGTCTCTGTGTTTGAAACTTTCTTTGGCGCAGCGGGCTTTGCCGTTCCTTTTGCGGGCCGCTTTCCATTGTTCGTGCGTAAGATTGGATTTGCCGTTCCCGCCGCCGGGCTGGACGGCGTCTTGCTTCCGGCGACGATAGCGGCGTCAGCCGCGCTGGACATCGCCAATATACCCGCGATGCACAAAACAACTGCGATGAACTTTTTCATTCCCATGCTGTTCATAATTCTTCTCCTTTCTCTGCGGCGGCTCCCCTCCCGGACTGTCGCATTGTGCGACGTTAAGACGATGTGATCGCCGGGAAAGTTCCGGATCATGATGAAGACCGCCGACTACCGCCGGACCGTGGTATGCTATGGTCATAAGATGTGGGGAGATGACGCGATGGATGATCAGGAACAGAAAGTATTTAACGGCGGCGGGCGGTATGACTGCATCGTCGTGGGTGCAGGACACGCCGGGTGCGAGGCGGCCCTCGTGGCGGCGCGGGCCGGCCTGCGCGTTCTGGTCCTGACCGGTTCCATGGACGCTGTCGGCTGGATGCCCTGCAACCCTGCGATCGGCGGTCCCGGGAAGGCGCAGGTGGTGCGGGAGATCGACGCGCTGGGCGGTGAGATGGGTCTGAACGCCGAACGGTCGCTGACCCAGATCAAACTGCTCAATACCTCCAAGGGGCGCGCCGTGCAGAGCGTGCGCACGCAGTGCGACAAGTGGCAGTACAGCGCCGGCATGAAACAGGTGCTGGAGCACCAGCAGGGCCTGACGCTCAAGCAGGAACGTGTGGAACGTCTGCTCACGCAGTCCGGTCGCGTCACAGGAGTTGTCACCAACTACCGCGTACGGTACGAAGCGCCCACGGTTATCCTGACCACCGGCACCTACCTGGGCGGCATGGTCCATATCAGTGATATCGCCGTGCCGGCGGGGCGCGCCTGGGACTTTGCCAGCAACGGGCTCTCTGCATGTCTGAAGGAACTGGGTTTTGACATGCGCCGTTTCAATACCGGCACGACGCCGCGCGTGGACAAGCGCACAGTGGATCTCAGCAAGTTCGTGCTCGAGGAAGGCGACAGAATCCCCCTGCACTGGTCCTTCCGCACCAGACCGCGCGTCTGGACGGACCAGCTGCCCAGCTATCTCAACTGGACTAACCCGCAGACGATCGCAGTTACCCGCAAATACATGCAGCTGGCGCCGTCGGTCATGGGACTCATGGTGCATACCGGGCCGCGTACCTGCCCCAGCATCGAGGAGAAGGTACGCTGGTACCCGGACAAGACGCGGCATCAGCTGTTCCTGGAGCAGGAAGGCCGGGCTACCAACGAGATGTATGTGCAGGGCATGTACATGAGCGTGCCCCTGCCCATGCAGGAGGAGATCCTGCGTACGATCAGCGGCATGGAGCAGGTGGAGATCATGCGTCCCGCCTATGCCATCGCCTATGATTTTGTGAACCCGCAGGAGTGCAGGCTGTCGCTGGAGACCAAACGTATCGAAGGTCTGTTCCTGGCCGGACAGATCAACGGCACGACCGGATACGACGAGGCGGCCGGGCAGGGGATCCTGGCCGGCATCAACGCTGCGCAGAAGGTGAAGGGCAAGGTGCCGCTTGTCCTGCGCCGCTCCGACGGGTACCTGGGCGTCCTTGTGGACGACCTCACGACCAAGGACCTGGTGGAACCGTACCGTATCACGCCCAGTCACTGCGAGTACCGGCTCATCCTGCGCGAAGACAACGCCGACCTGCGCTTGACGCCGATCGCCCATGATCTTGGGATCGTGGATGACGCGACGTATGAGCGCACGGTGGAGAAACAGCGGCAGCTGGACCATCTCACCGAGATCCTGCGCGCACGCATGCTGAAACCGGACGGAGCAACGCTGGCACGGCTGGCGAGCCTGAACGTCGGCCCTATTCAGACGCCGACCTCTCTGGCGACGCTCCTCAAGCGGCAGGATTTCTGGAAGAAGGATCTGATCGCACTGGCGCCGGAGTTTGCCGATGTCGACGATGAGCTCCTGGAGGAGCTGGAGACCGAGATCAAGTATGAAGGCTACATTGCACACCAGAAGGCCAAGGTGCATGACCTGGAGCAGCTCGAAGGGTACCCTGTACCGGTCGATCTCGACTTCGCTCTGGTGCCGTCCCTCTCCAAGGAGGGGCGCGAACGCATGACGGCTGCGAAACCGCAGACGCTGGGGCAGGTCTCACGCCTGAGTGGAGTACGTCCCGCCGATACAGCCGTCCTTCTGCACTATCTGCAGCATCGGCGCCGGGCTGAAGAGGCCAAGCCTTCTGCAGGATCCTAGGCGGGCGGCGTCACCGGGGTCGTGTCTTCCGGCCGGGGTGTTGTCCCGGTGCCCCGGGCATCCAGGATGCCACGGATCGTGAACAGCATCTCCTGAATGGTGTAGGGTTTTGCCAGGAAGCCGGACGCGGCATTCGCTCCCTCGATCAGAGACGCAATCACAGTGTTCTCGGAATATCCGCTTGAAAGAAGGACGGGTACCTCCGGGCGGAGGCGCTTGAGGACGGAAAGGCACTCTATACCGGACATGCCGGGCATGGTCAGGTCGCAGATGACAAGATCGATGGTTGTCTGGTGTTTCTGGAACAGGGCAATGCCCTCTGCTCCATCAGCTGCCGTCATGACGGTGTATCCCCACCGTTTCAGGATCCGTTGTCCAAGGACGCGCAGCGGTTCTTCGTCATCAATGAGGAGGATCGTCTCGTGGCCTCCGGGCAACGGCTCGGTGTGCGTTGTGATTTTCTCTGCAGCAGGCGCCTCCGGGCAGCGGGGCAGCAGAAACCGGAAGGTCGAGCCTCTGCCGACTTCGCTCTCAACTTCAAACCACCCACCTGCCTGTTCGACGGCGCTGTAAGCCATGGAGAGACCGAGGCCGGTTCCGTGTCCCGGTGTTTTGGTCGTGAAGAACGGTTCAAAGATGCGGCTGCGCACTTCGGGGGTCATGCCCTCCCCGGTATCCTGGACCGCGACCATGACATAATCGCCGGGCCGGTGTTCCGGTGCCGCTTCTTCCTCCTGCAGTGTCTGATGGCTGACGCTTATGGTCAGCGTTCCTTTATCGTGCATGGCATCCCGCGCATTGATCGCCAGATTGATGAGCATCTGTGTCATCTGCTGCGCATCGACCTGCGTCGACCAGACTTCCGCCGGTCGGTTGCGTATGATACGGATCGTCGGAGGAAGAGAGTGCGACAGGAGCCCCAGTGCCTGGTCGGCTACCTTGTCCATGTCCACAACCTCTGTTCTGACAGCAGTTTTTCTGCTGAATGCCAGCAGATTATGCGTCATATCGGCAGCCCGGCGAGCGGCATCTCTGGCATCCTTGAGGGTCTGGACTGATTCTGCGTCCTGGCCGGGCCGATCGATCACCAGCTCGATACCGCCGATGATGCTGGTCAGCAGATTGTTGAAATCATGTGCTATGCCGCCGGCCAGCTGTCCCACCGCCTCCATTTTCTGGGACTGGCGCAGAGCTTCGTCGGCAACTTTCTTCTGATCGCGTATCATCTGAGAGCGTATGGCAAAGGCAAGATCGCTGGCCAGCTCCTTGATCGAAGCGCGTTCTTCCCCGCCGATAGTGTTCGCAGTCTGACTCCGGACGACGAGAACACCATAGAGGCTGTCTCCATTCGTGATCGGGACGAGGAGGGTCTCGGCGGATGGACACCTGTTCAGCCGGCTGCAGGTGCGGCAGACGTCACGGCTGGCCGGGGAGATGTAGATGACCTTCTTCTCCGCAAGAACTCTGGTCATGCACATGCGTTCGCCGCCAAGATCCGGCAGAGGCATGCCTGGTGAAAGTCCCTCGAATGGCTTGCCTGCATGGGCGGCCAGACTGACCGTTGTTCCCTCGACATGGACGATGGCTGCAGACAGAAATCCTCCGGTTTCGACGAGTTCCTGACAGACGCCGGGCAGGAGGCTGTCGGTCACAGTCTCATGCGAAATCAGCTGGTTAGCCGCGCGGGTGACCTTGAGCAGGCGGTTCAGGCGCAGAGTCTCGCCGTTACGTTCGGCGAGTTTTTTGGCATTCTGGATCAGCAGGGCCTGTTCCCGCTTCCACGCCATGAAATTGTTGATAAAGAGTCCGGTAATCGTGATGGAAAATGTCGCAATGATTTCGATAAACGCAATGCGAAGCAGGGCCTGTCTGGTCTCAGACCGCTGAACGCTGGTAACGACCGTCCATCCGGCCACCGGAAGGTATTGCGTCATGGCCTCCCTGGGGGTGCCTGTCGTGGTAATATACTTGATCGGAGAAGAAAGATTCTGAATGGAGGCCTGGTACAGTGACAGGAGCGCCGGCTGTCCGGCATGCTGGGCGCCGGTGCCGGTATGGTACAGGATTTCCATACCTGCTGTTCCGCCGTTCTGACGCAGGACCATCACTTCCCCCGTCTGCGTGAGCGGCGCGGCGATATCAAGATACCGGAACAGCGTCGTGGTCGGCTGAGCAAGCGCTACTACTGCGCCGACAGGCCGCGCCGACGTGTCGTAGACCGGGCCGATGTATCCTATCAGCGCAGATCCTTCTCTGGTAGTGAATACATCGATGAACTGAGGCTTTTCAGTTGCAAGAACTGTCGAAACAAGGTCTGAAATCCCGGGGATCTCATATCGCTTGGTTGTCGGCAGTTGTATCACCGGCGTTCCGGCAGATGAAATGACCATGATCTGCTCATAAGCATAATTCGTGAGCGCGGATTGGAAAACACCAAGCACGCGCTCCCGGATGGTCGGATCACCGGGCGATCCTGGTGTGTCGAGAGCGGAAGGGTCTGATACCGCCTGAATGACAGATCGTACATGTCCAAGTACGACGACATTACTCAGCTGGTTCCCGATCTTATCAGACAGCACCCTATCCTGTTCCTTGATGACAGCGGTCAGAAGCTGCTGCCATTGCACATCATTGTCGCGTTTCTGACTCATGATCACCACGGCAAGAGTAGCGCTGACAATGATGGTCATTATAAGAAACAGGGTACGGAATTTGATGTGCACAACGTTCCTCCCTACGTATCTTACTAATAATAAGTATGAAGAACGTTCCCATATTTACAAGGATGTCAAGCTGAATCCTGTCAAAAACGTATTACAGAAGAGGATCCGGTCAATGACCGGCGTACATGGACGCTACTCTGGACAGCTCGCGGAACATGGCCGCCACGGCGGCCGGATCGCCGGCGGCATTGGCGAACAGGATAACGCCGATGTCACGCGAGGGCTGCAGGAAGACGTAGGTGTAAAAAGTGTCGCAGGTCCCGCTGTGCCAGCTCGTGGCTATGCCGTCCACCTCCTCCTCGTGCCAGCCGCAGCTGTAGTCCAGGGTCGGCTGGTGCAGACGCTGAATGGCGCTGCTTGAAAGGATTTGGCCGTCCCGGCCCTCCAGTCCGGCAAGATGCAGCCGGGCAAACTTGCTGTAGTCCAGGATCGACAGACTGACGTCTCCCGCCGGGACCAGGACGGTGGGCACCTTGTAACCGTCGGACGGGTCGTGCGGGACCGCCGTCCCGTCCTGGAGATAATGGCCCCATGGCTCATTGGACCCGGACAGCAGGGGCCAGCCATAGTGAGCGGTGATTCCCAGAGGACCGAACACACGTTCCTGCATGAGCTGCTCCCAGGACTCCCCGGTCACGCGTTCCGCGATGGCCGTGGCGACGGCGTATCCAGCGTTGGAGTAGCGATAAACACCGGCCGGGCCGATGGGTGCATGGGTCAGT
>CAZEWU010000070.1:0-6486 GCA_964516155.1 uncultured Caldisericota bacterium | reverse complement strand
CGCTTGAGACGATGCTGGGCAAGGTGGCGACCTTTTACCAGGCCGAGGTCGACAGTGCGACCGAGAGCCTGACCAATGCTATCAACCCGATCCTGATCATCGTCGTGGGCGTCATGATCGGCTGGGTCCTGATCTCGCTGTACCTCCCGATCTTCACCATGGCAAACGGCATCCAGTAGGAGGGGCATGATCTGCGGCTCTTGACAAAGTTGCAAAGATTTGTCTACTGATACTGTGAGTTACAGAACCAGACGGCGGACAGACCGGGGGAGGTGAGTGCGCGAGGGCGAGAGACAACAAGACAGACGTTGGAGGACAGAACCAGGAAAACTCGTGCTGCTTTCCAGGGAACAACGAGCAAAGCGATCTGCCTGCTGAACGGCAGAGAGGAAAGTATTCTATTTTGAGGAGGAGTGAATGAAGAGACGTGGATTTACATTGATCGAGCTCATGGTCGTCATCGCCATTATCATCATCCTTGCGGCCATCGCGATCCCGAACTACCTGAACATGACGGCGCGTGCCAGAAAGTCGCGTGTAGCCAGTGACTTCAGTGCGCTCGCAACTGCTCTCGAGAGTTACAGGACGGACTGGAACGAGTATCCCACATCACCAACGACTGGTGTGGCAACCAATTTGCCAGACGGTAATCTCTACATGGAGTTGACTGGTACGAACACTGCCACGGCGGTGGCCACAGGCGTAAATAACCTGAAGAATGGAAAAGGCACCACAGGAGCAGGCGACTCGAGTCCCATAACGTACATGACGGGGAGTATTTTGACGGCGATGAATAACCCATATAACACTACTTCGCCGTACTTGTATACGTCGACTGACGGAAAGACGTGGACGCTCAGTGCAAAGGCGGCCGGACAAACCGGGGTCACGGGTGATGACTACTGGATGCGCAAGGACACTACGACTGACTTGTCGGCGTCCTCGACAGCGCAGTAGAGTAGACTAGGGGTCAGCTGTTACATTTCACCAAGTGTTACATTTGTTTCATTGCCGGAGCCTTCGGGCTCCGGCTTTTTTGTTTCCTCCGATGCAGACGCGGAGCAGACGGCTCTGCCACCGCCGGTCCCTGCGGACGAGTCCCGGCTTCTTCACCGCGCTGTACGATCGTCATGATTGCCGCAGCACCGGTCGCAGTCCGCCTGTCCGTTCGCCGCTCCGGCCTTGCAATTCTGTTTCCTTCTGCTATACAATAGATAAGGTCCAGCCAAGGCAGGCAGGAGGTTGATGCAGTGACGAACCGTTGGCGGAGCGAGGATAGCAGACATAGTTGTATCAGGACCCGGCGGAACCCGACGCATGCTGTCGGTTTTACGCTGATCGAGGTCGTCGTTGCGTCCGCCCTTATCCTGATCCTCATGGCCGCTTTATTCTCGCTCATTTCGTATACCGGGTATGCCACGGCGTCGGCCGAGACTCTCAATACCGCCAAGAATCTCGCCGATTACTGTCTGGAATATCTTCGCGCCCGTAATGTGACGACACCTCGGTCCGGCGTCGCGGTGCAGCCCAGGGATGCCGTCGCAGGACAGAGCTTTTACAGCGCTTCAAACCCTGGTGCGCCTGCGGGTTTTCCGGGGTTGCTGGACCTGACGGGCCATGCCCTGGCTGTCAACAGCACTCCCATGTACCCGGACGGTTCGGTCGAAGGCAGCGGTTCCGGAGGCAAGGCAACATTGTCTACATTGCAGGGGTACGTATCGCTGCGCAATGTGAATGCATTGACGGCTGATCCGTGGGAGACAAATGCGACGATCCTGCCCGCGACCGGGACGTCCAGATCGTATTTTGACATGATTACCGGCGATCCCTACGTGATCCGCTTTGGAACAGTTGACGCTGCAGCCTTGCCTGCGTCCGCCGTTCAGCTGTTTTCGTCGTACGGCGACTATCGGAAGCTGAGCGGGGCAACGTATCTTGGGACCATCTGGGGATCTTCGGCGGATGCGCATTTCACGACCGATTCCGCCAGAAACACCGCGTGTCATTCCTATTCAGGGTACCGGGTCCTGACGCAGATCACCGCTCATTCCAACAGTACGACGTACAAGCATGTGCAGTATTATGATGTCCAGATCACGGTCTACTGGATGATTTCAGGGAAGGAGCAGTCCTATGCGACCAGGACGACGATCACGACCTACTAGAAGACCGCTTTCCCGTGCCGGCTTTACGCTCATCGAGTTGCTTGTGGCGATGGCGATTTTCAGCATCGTCCTGTTTTCTGTGACGATTGCTCTTAACGAGACATTCACGGTCGGTCTGCGCAACCGCCGCCGCGGCGAGGCTCAGGAAGATATGTCTGCGGCGCTGGAACAGATCTCGCGGGGGTTGCGGCAGGCCAAGTCGGTCACGTTCCCCGTGGCCTCCTCATCGCTTACGGCTTCTTCCCTGACCAGTATTGCGTCTCCCGCGAGCGGAGGGGCGATACTGCAGTTTACCGACATCAGCGGAAATGTCGTTTCTTATAGCGCCGCTGCAGTGCCGAGTACTTCGGCGGAGTACATTGCGCCGGTAAATGGAAAGCCCAATTATCAGATCATGGTCACGTCGGGGTCGGCCGGGACGCCGCAGCCGCTGACCGAGCAGAACATCACCTCGTTTACGGCCGAACGGCCGGGGTGGTCGGATAATGTCGTTATCATTACATTGCAGTCGGTACAATTGAATGCCACCGGCACCCGGGCTTCGCCGCTGAGTGCCATGACGATGGTAACGCTTCGCCAATAGGCAAGGAGGTACGGTATGCAACATAGATCGCTGCAGACAAGAGTTCACAGAGGGATTGCCTTGTTAATGGTCGTTTTCATTGCTGCGTTGGCGCTGGTCGGCGTGGTAGCGGTGCTCTCGTTTATACGTCCCCGGACGTCGATGATCAAAGGGGAAAGCGCCTCAGACCGTGCCCTGAGTTGTGCGGACGGCGTGATCGACCGGGTGGTGGACCAGGTCAACGAATTCGGCCTGTCCTATACGTCGGAGACCAATCCGTCGAATACCGCTTCGAACGCGCAGTCTGCCATGAATACCGTCATGCTCGGTCTTCTGGACGAGGTCAACGGCGGCGCTTCCAACGGCGGCACCGATACATTGACGGCGGCGTCGGCGCGCACGCAGACCTACCTGATCAATGCGACGACGAATAGTATTTTCCGGCTGGAGCATGGAACCGGCACGGTTGATACCGGCAAATTCGACAGGATCACGTCGTTGGCAGGCGACCCGGTATCAAATGTGGCGACCGGACTTTCCGGCTTGCGCGGGCTGTCCGGCGAGTCCAACGGCAACTGGTTTGTTGCAATCGCCGGAGCCCGGTACAACATGATCTCGAATCCGTCGGCGGTGGCATATCCAGATTCCTGGATATTGACGTGCACGGCATGGAGCGTGCAGAATCCGGAGATCAAGCGGACCGTTCAGGCTCAGGCGCAGCGAGGAAGTTTTGTGTCTACAACCACTCCCGGTACGCCTGGTACGCCGGGTACGCCCGGCACGCTTAATACGACGCCGTGGTATGTCAGTATCGCACCGACGACCGGTCAGCCCGGTACGCTGACGTCTTTTGCAGATTTTACATTCTTGTCGAACGATGACATTGCTTTTGCAAAATCGTCGGTGGTCTCAGGCGATGTCATGAGTAACGGCGATGTTTATAACAGCGGTTGGATCCAGGGGTATACGACGGCGGCCGGAGGTATCTCTGACAGAGACAAATCAGGCGGCAGTGGACCCGGCACGTTCGGCAAGGGGTCTGAGAACCTCTCCAGGGCGTTGGCGGATGGAACGGCGAAGCAATATCAGGATCAGGCCAATTTTCCAAATGGCCAGACACAGATAAATGCAATCGCAAATACCAGTTCAGGGGCTCAGGGAATATATCGCATTACCGCCGGGGCTACTCCGGCGACGATCGAATTCCTGGCAAACGGGACGCTGAAGATCAATGGCGGGAGTGCTGTAGCCATGCCTTCAAATGGGCTCATTTATGTCAAAGGGCCTGTTGAAGTGAAAGGTGTGGTTAATGGACGCGTGACAGTTGCTGCTGACAGTGGAAGCTATACCACCAGCGATTGGTTCGGGTGGACGCATACTTATTATACCAAGGGCAACATTACTATCAGTGGAAATCTGACGTATGCGGACGCGCCCAATCTTGACCCGGATGCAGTTATGCAGACAACGCCGGACGCCATGGGCCTGCTGGCTAAAGACAATATCGTCCTGGGTGACTCGTATTATGAGTCTCTGGCATCCCGTAGGGATAAACGCGAGATGGATGTCGATGCCGCCGCCATGGCGGTCAACGGGTGGATCGGGATCGATCCTGATGCCAGTTCTCATCCCAGCGATACAAGGCCTCACTACACGCTTGTCTGGCGGGGAGCGCGCATTTTTGCTTCCTTTGATAACGCGCCTGAACAGACGAGTAGGGGATGGACTCAGGGGTTCGAAGTCAAACAATCCCTGTATGATTATGGGCTCAAGAACTTCAACTGTCCTCCCGGATTTCCCTATACACGCCAGGTGAACAGTCCACCTGTTGCCGGCGAATCGGGACGTTTGCAGCAGCTTGTCGAAGACAGCGATGCAACGTTATTGAAATACCTGCGGAGCCTGCCCGTCGGTTCGCTGGGAGTCGTACAGTCAACAGACAATTGGTATGGCAACAGTCATGCTTACTATCATGTGAATTACAACGGCAAGGATTATTATCGTGGCGTGACAACGATCGGAGGTACGCCGGACACGCCCGGCACGCCCAGCACGCCGGCGACATATACGGCCACGTACAATGCCGAGAGCAGTACCCTCTACCGTGTATCATGGAGGGAGACTATTGGAAATCCATTGCAACCGCAGGACTGAGTGAAAGAAAGACCTGCCGGTATCATAACCGTTCGCAGCGGTTTTACGCTGGTCGAACTGGTTGTCGTTGTGGCGATCGTTCTTGTCCTGGCCGGCGGGGCTATGCCGGCCATTCAGGAATCTATTGAACGGGGTAGGGTTCAGACCGCCGCGCTTCAGCTGGCTCAGGACCTCCGTCTTGTCCGTGAGAATGCTATCGTGTACCAGAGTGATCTGTACTTCTATGTGGCGACTGATACCACTGCGAATACCTGGTATGCCTATGAACAGATGGCGCATCTCGGCTCAAACGGTCTTCCGGATGGGAATCAGACTTGGAATTCTGACGGCAGTTACACAGAGGGAAATCACATGGTACCGCCCACTGATGGTGCAGCGTGGCCTGACGCTGCGCGTTTTGTGCGTAAAAGCCTGCCTTTCAACATGCATGTCCTGTCGGTGACTTCCTCGGCCGCTCTGAACCCGGTGCTTCATAACGGGCGTTCATACTACGAGATACGTTGCAGGAGCGGACAGGTGGCCGGCAGCATCCCCGGGTCTGTGAACTGGTCGATAAACGCAGGGTCTGTGGTCTCGTCCGAAGCGCCGGTGACAATTGTCGTGGGCACTTCGACGGGGGTACGATGGCAGGTTACCGTAGATGCTCTTGGACGGCCGCATGTGACGCAGGTGACCTCGTAGACCCTGAAACAGCTGACTGATGGGCATTGTTGTGCAGCAGATGGGTCAGTGAGCGCAGGCTGCTCGCCGACCTTGCGTTAATTTTTCAGTTCTCGATGTAATATCTGGTTTTGCGGAGTGCCGGTGGACATGGCTGCCGGGTCGAAACGCGCTGCGGCGATGCAGGGGGAAGGCACAGGTGCAGGCGGGACTGAACAGAAGACATAGCGTGCGGCACGGCTTCACATTGATCGAGCTGATGGTCGCCATTGCTATTATCATCATCCTGACGGCTTTCGTTATCCCAAATTTTGGACATGGCATTGCGCGGATCCGGCTGCGGTTTGCGGGGATGACCCTGGTACAGGACCTGCGTCAGATGCAGGCCGAAGCGGTCACGGAGAGCTCGTATCGCACGATCGTGTTTGTCACGGACGAGAACCGTTACTACTTCAGGGAAGGCACCAAGTCCTGGGCGCCGACCGGAGCTGTCAGTGTGGAGCGGCGGCTGAACTCAAGCGCAGGGTTCCCGCTGGCGGCCGGCAAGCGGCAGCCGGTCTCTGCCGTCTTTGGTACCCAGTCTTCCATGGTTTCCTCGATTGTCACGATGAGTTACAATGAGCTGGGACATCCTTCCGACGATTCGGGCTGGGGACATGTGACGCTGGTGACGCCCTATGGGGACCGGCTGGATGTCATTGTGACGTCTGTGGACGGATCAGCCCGCATGGAGTGGGTTCCGCACTGAGCCGCGTCACCCCCTTGACAGGGTCGGCGTCCTGAGTACTATTGTCTTGTTCGAAACGCAGAGGTGTTGAAAGTGAAGGCCGTGCGCGACGAGAGAAGCGCGGGGTCTTGACTTTTTTTGCTCTTGCGGTACGATGTTTGGAGTCGTCCTTCACCCCCGATGGTGTCCGACGACAGAAGATCGAGCGGTTGGTACCT
>CAZEWU010000069.1:0-6487 GCA_964516155.1 uncultured Caldisericota bacterium | reverse complement strand
ACAACGGCTGCCAACGCATCGCTGCTCAACAACTTTGAGATTGTCGCCACGGCGCTGATCGCGCTGCTCTTCTTCAAGGAAGCCATCAGCAGGCGCCTGTGGTTCGCCATCGGTCTGATCACACTGTCCAGCATGATCCTCTCTGTCGAGGGCGCCGGCAGCTTCTCGTTCTCAGTGGGGTCCCTGTTTGTGCTGCTTGCCTGCACTTGCTGGGGATTGGAAAACAACTGCACACGGGTCCTGTCAACCAAGGATCCTCTGCAGATCGTCGTCGTCAAGGGGTTTGGCTCCGGTCTTGGCTCCCTGGGGATCGCCCTGGCGCTCCACGAGACGGTGGGCGGCAGCACCGGGTACATGCTGGCAGCACTGCTGACGGGTTTTGTGGCGTACGGGCTGAGTATCTTCTTCTATGTCTCCGCCCAGCGGGAACTTGGTGCTGCAACGACGAGCGCCTATTATGCCGTTGCCCCGTTCATCGGTGTGGCTCTTTCTTTCCTGGTCTTCCGCGAACAGCCGACGATCTTCTTTATCATCGCCCTGTTGATCATGGCGGCAGGCGTGTCCGTCGCTTCAACCGACCGCAGACAGGCGCGCTGAACCAGTCCAGCCCTGCTTTGATACCGTCGTTCCGGGAACGGTCGCTTGTCAGAAGGCAAAGGCAATATTCGGTTCATAGTCCTTGACTTTTATGTCAGACAAGTGTAGTATACCGATTACAGACAACTGTCTTATGTGAGGTGCGACCAATGAGCGCGCTGAAGAGACTCTCCGATACAGAGTTTGAAGTCATGAAGGTAGTGTGGACAAATGAGCCGCCTGTCACGACGAACATTGTCATGCAGCATCTTGGGAACAGGCGTCGATGGAAAGCGCAGACCGTGATCTCTTTGATGCTGCGCCTCGTGAAGAAGGGATATCTGCGCACTGAGAAGAACGGCAAGGAGCGGACGTACTTCCCTCTGGTCAAAAGGGAGGCCTATCTGGAAGTTGAGACCGGCTCGTTCCTGAAGCTTTACCACGAGGATTCTTTCCTGAGTCTGGTCACTGCTCTGTATGATGGGAAGCACCTCAGCGACGAGGATATCAAGGGACTCCTTGCCTGGGTGAAGGAACGGAAGGAGTAAGAGATGCTGCAGGAGATGCTGATCATCCTTCTGGAATGTTCCCTTTCCATGTCGGTTCTCATTCTCCTTCTCCTTGCTCTTATCCCATGGTTATCCAGGAGATATGCCGCAAAATGGCTGTACTGCACTTGGCTGGTCATCGCGCTCGGCCTTCTTGTCCCCTTCCGGTTCCATCCGGCTGCTCCTCTCATCAAGATGTCTGTTGTTCCTTCTTCTTTTCAGAGGATCATTGCAGAAATTCCTGAGAATTCTGCCGGGCTCCCCGTCGCAGCAGGAACACCTGTTCATCATCACGTATCAGCACTCTCTCTTCCTCAACTTCTCTTTTTCCTCTGGTCAGCGGGATCGGTTGTTTTCCTCCTGAAAAACATCTGGAAGCATCACCGGTTCCTCGCCATGGTGCGGCGCTGGGGGAAAGAGGTGAAGGACCCAGAGACGCTCAACCTTCTCTCCAGGATCAAAGAAGAGATGGGGATTGCTGGACAGGTTGATCTTCTGATCTGCCCCTGTGTCACCAGTCCCATGATGATCGGATTCTATCATCCTGCAGTCCTGCTTCCCCGCGTAAACTTCTCCCCGCATGAGCTTTCCCTGGTTCTCCGGCATGAGCTGGTCCATCTGAAAAGGAGGGACCTGTGGTACAAGTGTCTGGTTCTCCTGGCTACCGCTCTCCATTGGTTCAATCCCCTGGTCTACCTCATGGGGAGGGAGATTGACACCTGGTGCGAGATCTCCTGCGATGCCGAGGTGGTGAAGGGAGAGAACCTGGAGGAACGGCAGTGCTACAGTGCGACGATCCTGCGGGTAGCAGGCGGACGTGCCTCGTTCCCGACAGTTCTGTCTACCAGCTTCACCGGAGGGAAGAGGGCACTCAGGAACAGGCTACGGTTCATCCTGGGGAGCACTGCCAGGAAGAGGACCGGGATCCTCCTCCTGTGTCTGGTCCTCCTGGGCACCCTGGGAACGGGGATGATATTCACAGTGCCGGGGAAGGCGGATGCCACTGCTCTGTCTTTTCTGTCGGCGTGGCAGGCAGGGCAGAAAAGTAGTGCATCGGAAGAGGACAAAGTTCGTTTGACCGTAGATATTTACTTCAACATGGGGTATGCCGATCGCATGAGCGCCTCCTTTGTGCCTCGGACCGCCCTTCTTGGAGCAGTTGCCCCTGAAACACCTACTACACAGACATGGGCACAGTATGCTGACGTTTCCCTGCGATATGACATCCTGTGCTGGCAGGCTCAGGGATATGTTCCCATAAGTTACACCTATATACCGCACTATGACGGTATCACTGTAGGGAAGAATGGACTAACTGCAACTGTAACAGTAGAGCCAATCTGTGACCTGTACTTCGCGTCGCGTAGCACGCCAGACCGCACGGGTTTAGAGAAGCATGTCCTTACCCTTCAGAAGCAGAATAACATTTGGCGGATCGTCGGAGATACGAGCGATATGGATAGTGTCTCTTACCCGCCTGGCACAGATTTCGACGAACTTACCAAGACCTTTCCAGCACATTTTGCAGCATGGAAGAACGAGCAGACACAGCTTGCTGCACAAGCTGAGACTGAAGCATCTACCATGAAACGGAATGGTGATCAACGTTTTCGGCTACTTGATATTCAGAAATCTGCGCTCTCCCTGCCATGACGAGAAGAAATGGGCCAACACTTCAGAGGAGAGTTGAAATAGGCAAGTTATGCCATACCGTCACTTGTAAAAGCAAGAGTGAACGGATTTATGCTAGGGTTTTGTCCCGTTTGCACTTTTAGTGTGAGAGGCGCTATGCCTCATTTCCTTGAGGCGCGAAGGCCGGTGGTCAAAAACAGCTGAATAATGATCTCAGTCCAACACTGTTATGGTGAAGAGCGGACTTAGCGGTCAAAAAATCTGAGTGTTATGGCAGTTTGGATTGTTTCAAGGGAGGTATTCATGAAACGAACGAATACAATCAAAACGTATATTGCTCTTGTCATTGTTCTATTCTTGGTGATTGCAAGCATCTGTCCATTGGGTTCCGTGTTGGCAGTGGATAGCGTTGCCGCATCTTCTCTTTTAGCAACGTGGCAGATGGAGCAGAAGAGCACCACGTTGGACGGAGAAAAAATCCGTTCGACTGTAGACACCTACTTTGATATGGGGTATGCCGATCGTATGAGTTCCTCCTTTGTGTCTAGAACTGCTTTGCTTGGTACGACTGCCAGTGAAACAGCTTCCGCACAGAGTTGGGCACAGTATGCAGATGCCTTACTTAAGTACAACATCCTGTGCTGGCAAGCTCAGGGGTACGTACCGACAAGTTATGCATATGTACCCAGCTATGGTGATGCCGTTGTGGCAAAAGATGGACTTACCGCGACTGTGGCTGTAGAGCCAATCTGTGACCTGTACTTCGCGTCGCGTAGCACGCCAGACCGCGTAGGCTCGGAGAAGCACGTTCTCACCCTTCAGAAACAGAATGGCATTTGGCAGATTGTCAGTGACAAGAGTGACATGGATAGCGTCTCATATCCACTTGGCACAGATTTCGACGAACTTACCAAGACCTTTCCAGCACGTTTTGCGGCATGGAAAAATGATCAGGCACAACTGGCCGAGCAAGCTCATGCTGAGGCAGCTGCAATGAAACAAAATGGAGACTCACGCTTACATCTCCTTGATCCTCAGAAGGGCGGGGACGCAGTTTCGGGGACCGCGCTCGTTATTCCAGCTGTCTCGAACTATGTCAGTTATGATCGCTCACGTGCTGCACAATATACCTATTGGACAAATGGGACATCTGACATATCGCCGTATCCACAAGGGTGGGGTTACAACTCACTTTTCCCAGTGTGTTCAAACGATTGTATGAACTTTGCAAGTCAGGTAGTGTGGTTTGGTTTTGGCGGAAGCAACGATAGTACACACATTAACTCCCACGCTTTTCCGATGATCACATCAGGTAGTTATCCTTGGATGCCGGGTACACCTGAATGGCAAACTATAATGAGTACAGATCATAGCTTTCTGGAGATGATCGATGCCAACAGGACTAACGATCTCATCGGCGTCCAAGGTTTCTCCAATCAGACTATTGGTGGAATCGAAAGTGGGGATTTGATTGAAGAAATAACCCCAGATACACACATAATGGCAGTATCATCCACTGCAGATAAGCATGGTACTCCTTATACAACTGAATACGACGAAATCTACGTCAGTGCCCATAATGGAGATGTATTTCAGCGTTCATTAATCAACTACATTGCAGACTCTACCAGGGTCCATTTCGTATGGATATGCTCGCTTAGAAGTTCATAACGATTTTGGATATAGGTAGGTAAGTACTGCTGGCTATTGCTGGATCAGGAACACGTATGGTCATTCTGTACCTTTCTGATCCAGTCTTTTAAGTTCTGGGGGAGGTCTGTTATGAACAGAAATCACATGGTTCTGATAGGAGTGACGGCGCTGCTTCTTGTTGTGACGGGGTGTGCACAGAAGCCCGTCGTGGAACAAGGACCTGGCGCCACAGTCATGGTGATGACAGACCATGCTGCCGGGACGATGACCTATGATGCGACGCCGGTCACATGGAACGTCAAGAAGAACACACTCTGGAGCCCGGGGAAGGCGGCTCTGCACTCTGAATGCTCCAACAGTTACTATGCAGTGCCCTGGTCCGCCGGCTCACCAATTCTTGCTGTTCAGGACTGGACCGCCCCGTGGGGAGCGGAAGATTCGACGCCGGTGCTGACGGCGATGACGGACGAGGTCAGCATCATCAAGCCGTCGGAGAGTATGCGCCTGCCTGTGACGGGGGCCGCATTCAGCGGGCAGTGGTACGCGCCGGGCAAAAAAGCATTTCTGCTGGCTTATGCCGTAGCGTCAACAAAGGGCGGCGTATCGATCACGTTGCGACAGGCATCTGCCACGGCAGGTTCCTCTCTGCAGACGTTGACCGTGCAGGCCGTTTCCGTTCCTGCCACCAGCCGTATCGTGTACGGCAGCGGAGACTTCGATAACGGCTTCGTCCTCCTGGACGTACCTGTGAAACCACGGAACAATGTGGCGGCGTATGACCTTGCTCTGCTCCGGCTGCAGAACGGAAAAGCAACGCTGGTGATGTGCGCCAATCCAACCGGATCCAACTGGGATCTTGTCTCGGCCGTCGACGGAAGCTGCGCGCGCGTCGGGTCGCTGCTGTATTTTACGCATGGAGACGGGAAGATCGGGTGTATCGACACTGCTGTCGCTGCACCCGTCATCGTGGTTCCGGAAAAGATCAACGCATTCACAGATGGATTGCGCACAGCAGGAGGCAAAGGCACAGGTCCGGTCCAGGCCCGGCTGGCATGTGACGACGGCAGGCTTATCATCGGCTATCCCGATGTCGACTGGAGTTGGTCCTTCTATGCCGTCGATGCAGCGGGGACCGTTCTTGGCCATCTTCATGCCGCCGGCACGGTGCTGACATCGTTTGATGCAGAGGGGCGTCAGGGAGTATCTCTCACCTTCCGCAAGATGGATCCTTCTCTACTGTTCCCCTCTCCAGACCTGTTCGTGAGCTAGACTCGGAGGAAGATCCGAAGCACCATTTCAGCGCTCTCCGGTACGATTCATTGAAGAAGGCCCAGTCGTGGATGCCCGGCCATTCCTCATAGACGAAATCGAGGTCCAGCTTTGCGATCTCGTCGCGGAACCTCACGTTGTCGCTGTGCAGATCGTCTTCTGTTCCACACGTGCAGTAGAGCTTTGGCTTTACGGCCGCGCCGCTCACGTTCCTGGCGAGTTCAAGGATGTCGTCGCGTGGGTTTGATTCCAGCCGCTCTCCGAAGGCGGCCTGAAAATCCGTGATCAGCTGGTCCCCATATGTTGCCCTGAGGGCCCGGAGATCACTCTGTTGTCTCTGGCTGTCCAGGAACTCCTTCAGGAACAGACAGGCGGAGGAAAACGCGCAGCAGGAGCCATATTGTTCGGGCCGGGACAATGCGCATTTCAGCGCTCCATACCCGCCCATGGAGGCGCCCATGATCGCCGTGTCCTCCCGCCCGGCGGAGATACGGAAGACAGTCTTGCATATGGCGGGGAGTTCCTCTGTGATATAGGTGAAGTACTTCAGGCCGTATTTCATATCAGTATAGAAACTCCTGGCGACCTCCGGCATGACAAGAGCTGCGTGGTAATCCTTTGCGTAGACCGGCAGCATGCTGTAGTCGACCAGGTCGCCGTTTCTGCCGCACAGGCCGTGAAGAAGATAGGCGACCTGGTAAGGCCGGTCCTGCTCAAAACCATCGGGGATAACGACCGTTATCCCCGTTTCCATTTCCAGTACCCGCGAAAAAACGTTGCCTCGTAAGATCATGGCTGTCCTCCTGTCT
>CAZEWU010000068.1:0-6510 GCA_964516155.1 uncultured Caldisericota bacterium | reverse complement strand
CGAGGAAAGAACGGGCTCCGGCCTTCGTCATGCGGACACTCGTCGGATAAAGCGCCGCACCATTCACCGGCCGCCCGGCCCGAAGTACAACCGGCGCCGACTGGATAAAGAAACCGGTCGAGATATCCTGATTTCCAAGCATGATCCGAAGTCGTATATGATCTGCATTCAGCAGGGGAGTGATCGTATCGGTTGTCCAGTGATTTACCGCCGTCTGATATCCGTAAACGGCAAACCATCCAGATTTCATGGAATGCGGCTGAAACGTCGCTCCCCGGACCCGCTGCACGATCGTGCCGTGGTCAACGACAACGAGCGCCTCATTGCCGCCGATCCAGACGCTTCGCGGGTACCAGTTTGTGTAGACGGTGAATCCACCCCAGCTCACGCTGTTGATAGAATAAGTTTTCAGCGACGTCGTTACGCCGGCCGCGGTTATGTCAGCATACACATCAAGCCGGCCTTCGCCATAAAAGGGAATTCCCCGGGCGTCAACGCCCAGCGTTTCGGCGTATCCCGCCTTTATCTGCGGAATGATGCCTCCTCCGCCGAGAGAGCCGGTCGTCTCATGCGTCGTCGTATTGAACGGCAGACCGTTGATCATGGCAAGAGGCTTGCCCAGCGCAGCAAAAACAGTATATGGGACACTGGTATTCATCCCCGCCGGCGATGCCACAGGAATGACATGGATACCGTTTCCCTGCAGATCGATGCGAACGATCTGAAACGCGTACTTCTTCGAGCTGTAGGTCACCGACCGCGACAGATAGGTGACGGCATTCGTATCTGAGCTGCCATCGGCCGTACCGTCGACAGGAGCCATAGACATCGCGCCGACGAGTGCCACGACAACGATTATCCCCGCGACTTTCCTCAACCAGTGCATCCGGCCTCCTTATGAGACTGTCTGCTTTTTTATTTTACACCATCCCGGTCCGGGCAAAGCTGAAGTACTTCCGGGAGGTACGCCTGACGATGATGTGATTCAGGATACAGAGACCAGCCAGCCTGAGAATCTGAACTGTCGATGTTGTTCCCATACCATTTACCCGGGCCATCCTGGTCCTTCCTGATTCTGATCTCCCGGTCAGGTGATAAGGGCAACTTCATCAGCGATGAACTCAGATACTTCCCCACGTATCACCTCCGCTCTCTGTTTATCATTCTAGACCATGATGCCGCCGCTGCAACCTCAGGAACATCACAGCTTAGAAGAATGAGTCTCCATAAAGGAAGCAGGCAGCCGGGATGTGTCTCTTTCCCGGCTGCCTGCGCTTGTGCATGGTTCTGCAGGGTATTGTCTCAGGTACCGTTGTCCCCCCGCAGGGATCTTCTGCTCCGTTCCCGTTCCTTGAGTTTCTTCCATGCATACAGGACGAGCGCGACCGCGATGACGCCGTACGACACGAAGACGCGGAAGTACTCCCCGATCATTGCCGACCCCATGAGGTTCTTCCCCGCCATCGGGGACACCAGGAACATGGCATGAAAGAGGGCGACCCCGATGAACACATTGGGAATGGACGCCTGGGCGACGCTTGCTCCACCGATCAGCAGAGCTGCAGCGGCGAATGTCGCCGTCTGATCGGCGCCGTTGTAGACATTCAGCGTCCCGATGTTCTGCAGGTAGATGATCTGACCGTAGCAGGCAAGAACGGTGGAAAGGATGACGGCAAGGATACGGGTGCGTTCCACATTGATCCCCGCGTCCTCGGAAACGGCCATGTCCTGGCCGACCGCCCGCATGTCGTGTCCCAGTTTCGTCTTGCGGAACCACCAGATGAACAGGCACAGCAGGCCGATGAAGAGATACGTTGCAACGGGGATCGAGATCCCGGCGATCTTGAGCGGGATGAGGTTATCAAGGCTGAGCCGCATCGTGTCCATGCTCAGAGCATTGCGGATGCCGTAGCCCCGTGAAAGGACGAGGACCGGGTTATGGATCGGGATGATCCTGCCCATGAAGTAGAGCACGATGAGCTGGTAAATGCCGCTGATAAAATACCCGAGCATCATTGATGTCACCATCTCGCGTCCCTTCGCCTTGTTCAGGATGACACCGGCGAGCCATCCGAGGAGAATGGCCATGGGCGTTGCGACCGCCATGGCGAGAAACAGTCCGCCGACTCCTGCAACCCCCCAGTTGAGCACGAGGATGACGGCGATCTGTCCCGCCATGGCGCCCAGGACGATGCCGAAGTTGATCCCCATGCCCGCCATGATCGGCAGGAGCAGGGAAAGAACAAGAAAGGAATCACGACCGACTCGTATGACCAGTTCCTGGACAAGGTAGCTGCCGGTGAAGCCCGAGACGGGAATGGCGAACGCTATGAAAATGATGAAAATGATGGGGACCGCATTGTCAATGAGAAACCGGGAGACGGCGTCCCTGAACCTGTAATTTCTTGTCATGGTATCACCTGGATTTCCTGGTCGCTCGTGTGAGCGCGTAGACGATCATGCCATTGGAAACGATGAGGCGGATCACTTCAGCCGCATCGGTATGAATGGCAGCGTTAATAACGGAAGGAGTCATCGTGAGAATGCCCTGGAACAGGAACGTTCCGATGACGACGTTTGTGATGCTGGCCTTATTGACGCTGGCGCCCCCGATGAGGATGGCGGCGACTGCCGGCAGGGCCATGAAGAAAGGGCCGTTGTAGAGCGAAATGAACCCGTAACTCTGTTCATACAGAAGAATGCCGATGGCTCCGTAGACGGTCGACACGATGACGGAAATGGTCCTCATCCGGTCGACGCTGATCCCGCTGGCACGCGCGTAGTCGGGATTCGACCCGACGGCGGTCATGGCCGTCCCGGTCTTCGTGTGGAAGAACGCCCACATGAGCCAGGCCATGAGCGCAAAGAACAGGATCGTCCCGGTCGGGAACAGGAAGTTTGAACCGATGCGGATGGCAAGGAAGTTGTCCAGGATCTTGCTCCAGAACCCGTCGACGGAGATGGTCGTTCTGAGACCCTGGCCGCTGTATCCCCAGATCATCGTCGGGTTATGGTAGGGCAGGACGAGCCACATGATGCTCATGAAGGAGACGGAGGAGAAACCGACGTAGGTGGCGATCATCATCTCGTCGCCCTTGACACGGTTGAGAACGGCGCTGTATCCCCAGCCGAACAGGATACCGAACAGGATCGCTATCCCGATGGCGCCGGCGAACCCGGCGATTCCGGTCAGCCCGAATTCAATGCTGAGCGTCGCTCCAAGGAGTCCGGCGATGATCCCGAGCGGCAGGCCGAAGTTGAGTCCGCAGCCGGTCTGCACCATGGGGATCATCGCAAGCACCATCACTCCGTTCATGCCGAAACGTACGAATGTATCCGTCAGGGACGTATCGATCCGGACGCCGACCGAGGGAGCGACCAGAAACAGCGCCAGCAGCACCATTCCTATGATGATGCGCGGCCAGCCCGCCTGGCTGATGAATTGCCGTAGTTTATTCATTGACTCACCACCTTTTCGTCCGGGTTCTTGAGCTTGCCGATCATGAGCATGCCGAACTCCTTGGCTGTCGCAGTGGGTCGCAGGATCCCGGCGACGCGACCTTCGTCGACAATGGCGATCCGGTCGCAGACCGAGCGCAGCTCCTCAAGTTCGGATGATACCATGACGATGGTCGTTCCGTTTTCGCTGTTGTATCGCCGCAGGGCTTTCAGGACCAGCGCTTTTGCCCCGACATCGATCCCGCGTGTGGGTTCTGAGACGAAAAGCAGGTCCGGCTGTACGGCAAACGCTTTGGCAAGACAGATTTTCTGCTGATTGCCTCCGGAGAGTTCCTGCGCAGGCTGATCGGCTCCGGTGCATTTGATCTCAAGAGCCTTGATGTATTCCTGCGCGGTCTTCCGGATGGCCCGGTCGTCTCTCCATTTAATGAGTCCCCCCAGGAGCGGCCGTACGTACTTATTCTGCGCCTGCATGGCGGTAAAGGCGATGTTCCAGTCCAGAGGCTCTTCCAGCAGGAGGCCGACGCCGCGCCGGTCTTCTGACACGAACGCCATCCCGGACGCCAGAGCGGCTGCCGGATCATTCAGGCGGATGGGCTTTCCATGCAGCAGGACTGTTCCTCCCGCCGTGTAGAGTCCCATGATGCCGTTCGGGATCCCCAGCTTTCCCTGGCCTGCGAGTCCCCCGATGCCGAAGATCTCTCCCTTGTGAACCTCCAGGCTGACATCCCGTACTGTTTCGCCGGGCATGTCGACCCACAGGTGCTCGACCGTCAGAACAGTCTCCTGGTGTTCGTCGTAAGAGGCGGCGGCCGTTGCCTTTGTTTCCATGCTGCGGCCGACCATGAGCTCCGCCACCTGGCCGATATCGGTCTCGCGCGCCGGCATTTCCTTGACGATCTGACCGTCCCGCAGGACCACGATGCGGTCGCAGACATCGAGGATCTCCTGAAGGCGGTGTGAAATGAAGATGATCGCGATACCGGTCGCCGCCAGACGCCGCAGGGATGCCAGGAGGACGGCGGCTTCCGATTCGGTCAGGACGGCAGTCGGTTCGTCGAGAACAAGCAGTTTCATGTCGGGCCGTTTGATCTCCCGTGCCAGTTCCGTAAACTGCTTGTGCCCGACCGGCATCTCTGCGACCAGCGTGTCCGGTCTGATATCAACGCCGAGGGTCCTGATGGATTCATCAGCCACTTTGTGCATCGCCGGCAGATTCAGCGTCTTCATCCGCGGGCCGAAAACCTTTGTGACTACGTTGTCGTTCAGGATCTCACCGTTCAGCAGGATATTCTCAGTCGCCGTGAATCCCGGAATAAGGGAAAACTCCTGATGCACCATCCCGATGCCGGCGTCAAGAGCATCATGCGGACTCTGAAAGTTGACCTCTTTTCCGTCGATACAGATGCTGCCGGTGTATCCTCCCGTCTGCGAGATGACACTCATACCGAAGAGAATGTTCATGAGAGTCGATTTGCCGGCGCCGTTCTCGCCGACCAGACCGAGGATCTCCCCGCGATCAATGTCAAAACAGACATTCGTCAGGACCCTGTTTCCAAAGTATTCCTTGGTTATCCCCTGCATTTTCAACAAAGGTTGTTGCGCCATATGGCCACCTCTCAGGAATTGATCATGTTCAACTACGGCTCTTCCGGTGGGCAGGAACTTGCTGAGAACT
Source organism: uncultured Caldisericota bacterium (assembly GCA_964516155.1). GTDB lineage: Bacteria > Caldisericota > Caldisericia > Cryosericales > Cryosericaceae > Cryosericum. The sequence continues at coordinate 1,373 of CAZEWU010000068.1, read as the reverse complement.
CTGGAAGAGATACCCGTACCGGCATCACGGCCGGTTTTCTTCTCCGTGCGGATCGTGCGATTCGCCGTCCGGCGCTGGGACGCTCGTGCATGGAACAAAGAAACAACGCTGGGGCGTACGCCCCAGCGTCTGCATGCAGGGTCCTACTTTGCCTTGTACGTCAGATACTTCTTGGGAACGACCACATTGGTCGAACCGATGTATCCCTTGCCAAACACATACGTATTCTCGTACAGTAAGAAGTGATTCGCGTCTGTCTTGCCTGTGCTGAGATCCGTGTAGTTGGAACCATTCCATGATGTACCAGAGCTGTATGCCTCGTAAGCTGCAAGGAGGTCTGCTTTATTCTTGATCTTGGCAGTCCCGTCGATGCAACGCTTGGCATATTCGCCCAGACCTGCCGTGGTGGTGTAGTCAAAAGAAGACGGCCATGCAGCGAAGCGGCCTTTCCCACCGTCAGCAACAACGGTCGAATCGACTTTCTTGAGGATGGCCGGCCAATCGCCCTGTTCAGCCTTGAGATCGATGCCGAAAGCACCGGGGTAACCATTCGTGGGTGAATCGGTTTCAATATACATCCCGCCGTACTTCATGACCTGTTTCAGGAGCGGCTCGGTTTCAGCATCATTCGTGCAGAAGAAGGCTGTATCCTTGCCATACTTCTTGACCCAGGTCGGAACCTGTTCAAGAATGAACTGCTGGGCACCGGCGACGCCGACATCCCCGGTAGGATCAGGAGCAGTCTCAAAGAAAGTCTTGACACCGAGGTCTTTGCCAGCCTGCTGCATGATGGCCCAGCGGCGGCTCAGGAGCTCGATGCTCATGTGACGTGCAAAGGAAACATGGACAAAATTCTTCGCGCCCATCTTTTTGGCTTCCCAGATCATCAGGTACCCACGGGTAACGTTGTCTTCATCACAAACAACATCTGCTGCGGGGTCGATAACATTGGGGTCCTCCTGGGACGAGCCGCAGAAAAGCAGGATGTCCGATCTCTTCGCCCGTATTTCCTTGAAGGCTTCGGCGGTACCGGGAACGCCCTGGTTGACGACGATGGCCTTCATGAGAGGATCATCTGCAAGACCGACGATATCAGCGATGACCGTTTCCTGCTCGGACGTGAAGTTGTCCGGGTAGGTTACCTGCTGAATGATCCCGCCGTTGGCAACAGCACCGTATTTCTTGGCAAGGACATCGCCGCCGCGAAGACCGTCTTCGCCCTGCGAGACGGTACCCGTGACAATGCCGATGTGATATTTTGCAGTAGCGGTAGTGCCTGACGGCGTTGTTGTCGATGTGCCAGATTTTCCACAACCGACGAGTAAAACTGCAACGAACATGAACGACAGTAGAACTGAAAGCAGCTTTTTCAC
>CAZEWU010000067.1:4468-6546 GCA_964516155.1 uncultured Caldisericota bacterium | reverse complement strand
ATCGAAGCAGCGCAGCGTGATGGGTACGTCAAGACCATCCTGGGGCGGCTGCGTAAGGTACCCCGGATCAGCAGTCACAACAACACAGAACGGCAAGAAGCAATCCGTCAGGGCTTTAATGCCGTCGTGCAGGGAAGTTCGGCTGACGCCATCAAGATGGCCATGATTCACCTTGCCGGTGAATTGCATTCCATGAGGGCCCGCATGGTCCTGCAAGTCCACGATGAAATCGTCGTCGACGCACCGCCCGACGAACTGGAAACAGTCAAGCAACTGATGAAGACCTCGATGGAATCAGCCATTCATCTCTCCATCCCGCTGGTCGCACACCTGAGTACCGGCCCGAATCTGCGCGATCTCGTATGAGCATTACTATTGGCCTTACAGGAAATATCGCCTGCGGAAAAAGCTTGGTGTCGGGAATGCTGCGCGATCATGGCGCAGCGATCATAGATGCAGATCTTATCGGCAAACGCGTTCTTACAGAGAATATCGACGGGGCACTCCAGCAGGTCCATGCTGCTTTCGGAGACGGTGTTTTTGACGGCGATCAGCTGAACCGGCACCGACTTGGGAACCTCGTCTTCAACCATCCAGAACAACTTCAGACATTGGACGGAATCACCATGCCTATTATGACCAGACTGATCGTCGCGGAATTATCCCGGCTACGTAAAGAGCATGGAGTCGTCATCCTGGATGCAGCTATTCTGATAGAAGCAGAGTGGTATACCCTGGTAGACGAAGTCTGGGTGGTTAAAGCTCCCAAAAATGAACAGATGAAGCGCCTGCTCATGCGAGATCATTTGTCACCCGAAGAAGCAAGAAGCCGCATCGAGGCACAGATGCCGCTTGAGAAAAAACTCGGTTATGCCGATGTTATCATTGATAACACGATGGACATCGACCAAACCAGAAACCAGGTAGAATTCCTTTGGAAAACGCGCTTGCAGAACCGCTGAGCTATTCCCGCATCTCCACATACCACGAGTGTCCCAGGCAATTTGAGTTCAAATATGTTCAGAAACTCGAAACCCCTCCTCACTGGTATTTCAGCTATGGCAAAAGCATCCATGCCGTCCTGGAAAAACTGCTCTCGTGTCACATCGACGCAGACGGTCAGCTCTATGCAGGCAAAAACGATCTCTTTCCCACATCGCTGGAGCAGATGCTCCAGGAAAACTGGCTGACGGAAGGGTATGCCAGCCCACGCGATGAGGAGAAAAAACGACGCGAGGCGATCAGAGTTCTTACAGCCTTCTTTCCTATCTTCAAATCCAACTGGGACAAAATGCTGTATACAGAACTGACGGTCAGCACTGAACTGGAAGGATTCCCGTTCATCGGCATTATCGACCGCATTGATCGAATGGATCGTGGTCTGCTGCGGATTGTCGATTACAAATCATCGCGGCCGCGGGAAGCTGCAACCTTGAAATCACATCGGTTCCAGGTCGCTCTTTATGCGGCGGCCCTCAGCAGAAAAGACGAATTCAAGGATAACCGCTTCATCCTTGAAACATATTATCTGCGTGAGAATCTGAAAGCCGAACTGGACACAGGAACAGATCTTTACATCGCAAAGTCCCGCGAGGTCCTTGTCAAAGTAGCTCATCGTATTGCAAAAGGAGATTTTCAGGGGCGCTTCTCGACCAGATGTTTCGCATGCGACTACAGAGAGATCTGCCCCACGTTTCATCATCGCCGCTCTTTCTAGAGTGAACAGCCCCGCCGGATTCCCGGCGGGGCTGTTCACTGACACTATGACAAGTCGGACTAGATCTTCGACTTGATAAGGTCACCAAGACGATGAACGCCCTCGGTAATGTGCTCCGGGTCAACAGCGCTGAAATTGAGGCGCATATGGCAGGTATCGTCACGATTAGCATAGAACGCCACGCCCGTCACATAGGCCACCTTGGCAGCCAGAGCCTCGCGGAACATCGCTGTAGTATCGATGCAATCGGGGGCTTTCACCCATACGAACAGACCACCCTGTGGATTGGTCCAGCTCGCTGTCGGGGGGAAATATTTTTCCAGCGCATCGTAGGATTGATAGGACGGATCAAATCCCATAT
>CAZEWU010000067.1:0-4458 GCA_964516155.1 uncultured Caldisericota bacterium | reverse complement strand
CATTCTTCTTCTTCGGATACTCTTTGCGGATGACTGCAACATAATCATCAAGCCAGCCCCGGCTGATGAACTCGTAGGCAATATATTGAGTCAGAGCGGGGGAACAAAGGTCAGCTGCCTGCTTACCGACGATGATTTTCGACATGATGTCATCGCGAGCGACAATCCAGCCCAGCCGAAGCCCTGGAAAACTGATCTTTGAAAACGTGCGGAGCGCAACAACATTCTCAGTACCACCCAAAGCCAGAAGCGATGGAAGAGCTTCTCCTTCAAAACGGACTTCGCCATATGGGTCATCTTCAACAATAAGAAACTCATACTGACGGGCAAGTTCGATCAGTTTCTTGCGGCGTTCCAGCGTCATCGTCACGCCGGCAGGATTATGGAAGTTGGGAATTGTATATAGAAACTTGGGATGGATATTCTTCTTCTTGAGCTCCTTCAGCTTCTCTTCAAGAATATCCACCTGTATGCCGTCCTGATCAAGCGGCGCCTGGCAGAAACGTGCTTCCATACTGGTAAACGCCTGAAGCGCCCCCAGGTACGACGGTTCTTCGACAATAATAGTATCTCCGGGGTCAATAAAGATCTGCGATACGAGACTCAGACCCTGTTGCGATGCTGTCGAGATAATGACGTTTTCAAGATTCAGGTCGTGAACACCTTCTTTGTTCATCCGATCCATAAGCAAAACACGTAACTTCTTGATTCCTTCTGTGGAGCCATATTGAAGAGCTTTCTTGCCGTATTCTTTTAATGCGTACGTACTGGATTCGATGACCTGCTCTACCGGGAAGAAACGATCATCAGGCATGCCACCAGCCAGAGAAATAATCTCGGGACTGTCGACCAGTTTGAGAAGCTCTCGAATCTCCGATGATCTGAAACCTTTCGCTCTTTCTGAGAACAACTCTTCTGCATCTAACGACATCGCTCTGCCTCCAAATTGTGATAACATTTCGGTAAACACCCTCTTGCAAAGAATGCAGACGATTACTTACCAATGAAGTATAATCTGAATTTGCGTAAGAAAAAGCCCGCCGTACTGGCGGCGGGCGGGGTCAATCCTTTGCAAGGAAGAAAATTTACAGGCCGATGCTATCCGCTATGCCCTTCATTGCACTTAATGCAATACTTGCGAACTTATAAACGTCAAGGCCCAGTTCCTGACAGGCAAGAATCTGATCGCGGTTCACTCCTGCAGCAAAACGTTTTTCCTTGAACCGCACCATGACAAAATCCGTATCAACCCCTGCAAGTTTCCTGTCCGGCCGGACAAGCGCACAGGCAACAATAAGTCCCGACAACGGATCCGCTGCGTACAGAGCCTTGTCCAGCATACTTTTGCGCGGCAGTCCGTGGGCTCCGTTATGGACACGCACAGCGTAGCAGATATCTTCCGGCAGACCCATCAGGTGGAGCTGTTCCGAACCGACGATACTATGCAGATTTGGTTTGTCTTTGGTCTCCGCATAATCGATATCATGCGCAAGTCCCGCCATGCCCCACTTGTCGGCATCTTCGTGAAAATACCCGGCAAGACCACGCATAATCGCTTCAACGGCCAGCATGTGATTGACCAGATTCTTCGAAGGCGTACGGTCCACGACAATCTGGTAAAGCCCGGCACGATCCATGAACTTCTACGCTTCTGGCGCAGAGTCAGAGGGCGATTCTCCGTCTGGCGCCGGGGTCGCAGAACCACCGGGGACATTGGAACTTTCTTCTGTCTCTGCATCACCGGGATTCCTTTCCTGACCCTGAGCATCAACATTGAGAGACTCAACAGCGTCCCTGCTCCGCGCTTCCTTCAAAGCAGCCCAGGCCGTCAGAGAAAACAACACAGCGATCGCCGCGTTCAGTCCATAGAGATAAACATACTCGAGGACCCAGTTCACCCAGGCGGGCAGCTGCCAGCTGGTATGGGCTGTTGCATAGTTACTGACAAAATACGGGATGAATCCATTCATGAGCCATTGAATGCAATTATACGCTGTGAAAGCGACCATGGCCAGCAGCAGGATCAGGCTCAGCCGCCCTCCCCTGGAACGACGGAATTGTGCGGCGAAGACCAAGCCTACCACCGCAATGAGAAAATATCCTAACGTTATAAAGAAAACAGGAGTAAAAACCTCTTTGAATGGAATCATGATACACCGCCTTTAGGTTGAGTCGATTTCCGAGATGCAGTTCTTGGTTTTTTTGCCCGTTCAGTCTTTCCTTTACGAGAGCGATTGGTTTTGTTCAGGAATTCAAACTCTACTCTCCCTTTGTCACCAAGCTTGAGATAAGCTGAGAATGGTTTGTTATAGCGTGAGACAAAGTCCTCAATGAGATCCGTTTTTCCTTTTTCCAGTATGGTACGGGCCATGTTTCTGTCGATCGTCTTACCGGCATACGTCTTTTTCATCTGGAAATGGCAATCTGCCGTCGTACATCGATAGTGATCTGTCGTTTCAACGACCTGGCCCTGGCAGAGCGGACACCTTCCCAGAGATTCTTCGTTGATGACGCTCTCTGTTGCCGCAGAACCACCGGGTCCTTCCGCAAATTCCCACTCCAGTTTATTGTCAGGTTTCAGAAGCAGCCGTGCGCTGAATTTGAAGCCGCGTTTGCTGACAAATCCATCCAGCATTGCCGTTTTCTTTTCAGTAATAAGCTGCTGCGCTTCCTCCCGCGTAATGGGTCTTCGGAGAATGACTTTGGGAATGCTGAACTTGCAGTCAGTCTTCTTGCGACCATGATGCTCGCACATATACGAAGCAGGGTGCTCGATAACCTTACCACCACAGATCGGGCAAATTCCAAGCGGTTCTGTCGATTCCACTCCGATCTGCGTTGGAGTTTCATAACCTTTGATCTTCTGGATCATGGCCTGCGTGAATTTCTCGATCCGTTTCATGAAAACGTCCTGGCCAAGCTTTCCCTTCTCGATCCTGCGCAGGTTCATCTCCCATTCGCCGGTAAGATCAGGAGTGACAAGATCTGCCATCTCAATCGCTTCGAGAAGATTTATGAGGTCCATGCCCCGTTTGGTCGCAACAAGGCTCCGTGCCTTGCGTTCAACAACCCCGGTACGGATAAGCTTCTCAATGATCTCAGCCCGTGTAGCGGGAGTACCAAGGCCGCGTTCCTTTAATGCCTCGGCAAGTTCCTCATCGTCAACAAATTTTCCCGCCGTTTCCATAGCTGCAATAATAGATGCGTCCGTAAAGCGCGGAGGAGCTTTCGTGAGCTTCCGCTCGCAGGCAACGTCATATGCCTCTACCTTGGCCCCGTCCTTCAGGTCGGGAAGGTCCCTGCTGTCGGTCTCTCTCGGCGCAACTTCCAGCCAGCCTGACACGTTCACGACCCTTCCGTCGCTGCCAAAGTTCTCCCCTTCCACCGCCGTCTCTACATGCGTCAGCATAAGAACGGCTTCAGGATAAAACTGCGCAAGAAACCGCCGGACAACAAGGTCGTAGACAACGCTCTCATCATGGGACAGGTTGTTGCGATCCAGGCGGATTCCTGTAGGAATGATGGCATAATGATCGCTTACCTTCGCATCGTTAAAAACGAAGGAACGCATCTGCCATTTTTCTTTCTGCACATGCTTTATAAAATCAGTGTATTCACCACCATTCAAGTCGTTCAGAACGGTAACGACTTCCTTACGCAGTGCCTTTGGCAGAAATTTGCTGTCTGTCCGCGGATATGTGAGCGCACGTTTTTCCTCATAGAGAGACTGCGCAGCACGCAGCGTCCGGCTGGCGCTCAATCCGTACAGGCTGTTCGCTTCACGCTGCAGCAATCCAAGATCAAAAAGATAAGGAACCGCCATACGACTTTCTTTCTGAGCCACTGAAACAATAGTGCCACGACGGTTGGAGCACTTGGCCGCGATCGCTTCAGCATCAGCGCGGGCGGCCAATCTGTTTTCGCTGCCCCGATGCCAGAGGGCGGCATACGTCGGCTCACCGCCGGGAACGACCTTGAACTGCGCCTGTACTTCAAAATACGGCTGAGGCTGAAAAGCCAGGACCTCTTCCTCGCGCTTTACAATGAGAGCGAGGACCGGGGTCTGAACACGGCCGACAGTAACCAGCGACCCATTGCGTCTGGTCAGGCCGCGCGTTGCGTTGATCCCGACCAGCCAATCAGCTTCAGATCTGGCAAGAGCCGCTTTTCCAAGATCATCATAGCCCTGCTCCGGGCGAATCCGCTTGAACCCTTCCTGAATGCTCTCGTCAGTATACGAAGACAGCCAGAGACGTGAAGCAGGCTTCTTGGCTCCTGCCTGCGCATAGATGTTGCGGAAAATAAGCTCACCCTCACGACCGGCATCGCATGCATTGATAATCTCATCAACGTCCCGGGATGCCATAAGCTTCTTGAGAGCGCTGAAACGGTCTTCCGCTCCCTCTAGAACAGCAAACTTAAAAGGCTCGGGGATAATCGGGAGATATGAAAGCAGCC
>CAZEWU010000066.1:0-6592 GCA_964516155.1 uncultured Caldisericota bacterium | reverse complement strand
GAACGATTCCGGAGAACAAGATCGCGGTTTTCGCTGATCAGTTTCCTGTAACGTTCAGGACCGCCCTGTTCCAGCAGAGCCTGCACCGAATCGTATTCATGAATGAGGCTTATTGCTGTTTTATCACCGATGCCGCGGATTCCCGGGATGTTATCTGAAGGGTCTCCCTTGAGTGCTTTGACGTCGATGAGCTGGAGGGGCTCGAGCCCGAACTCTTCCCGGATAACGTCGGGGGTGTATTCTTTGATTTGCCGGACGCCCTTGATAGTGATACGTACCGACGTGTTGGCGTCTGTCAGCTGCAACAGATCGTTATCGCCCGAATAGATGGTGCAGGGAACGTTTTCCTGATCAGCAGCATGGCTGTAGATACCAATGAGATCGTCAGCTTCCAACCCGTCTTTTTCCTGTGTCGTCAGGCCCAGGGCGTGGATAAGATCCTTGAGATTATGCAGTTGACTCACCAGCTCGTCCGGCATCGTCTCGCGGTTTGCCTTGTATTCCTTGAACATGGTATGCCGGTAAGTTGGGGCTCTGCGATCGAAGAAGATCCCCATATAGCACGGATCCAGTTCTTCTATGATGGCCAGAAGCATGGTTGTCGTACCCAGGATCGCTCCGGTTGGAATGCCGGTGGCTGTGCTGAGGTGGGGCATGGCAAAAAACGCCCGATAAAGGATTGAGCTTCCGTCGACCAGCACTACTCGATTTGTCATGATTCCATTGTATCAGCGTCGGGAGTCAAGTGCAACCCAGCATCGCGAACCGCGTGCGAACAGACTGATGCATCCCACAGTAGCCGGGGAAAGCAAAGATGCGTGTCCTGGACCTGGGATAGAGAGATTATGGGTTGTTGTGTCGTAACTGAAGGAGACTGAGGAGCGTACGTCTGAAGCGACTAGACAGCTCATGCCAGGTGTGACAATGCTCAGTTGCTGCCCTCTTGTGCCACTCAGCGTAATGGATGTTCCGGCGTGTTCAAAACGGAGAGACTCATGATTGTTTAGTTTCTGCAGGATCTTCTGATATCGGTCTTCAAGACCGGGAATGGGAAATCGGACGAGCGTGTCTGTAAGGTAAACGTGACGGGGAGCCAGCACGGCAAAAATGGCGTCCAGCTGATCCGGAAGCTCTGCCGGTGAGCCGGTAATGGCGATGACATCAGGGGTTGTGATCCCCATGGCGGCTGCAGTACGCATGGTGCGATCGGTTGCCTGCCGGTCCGTATCACAGAGGTACAGCCAGGTTCCGGTGTTGCGACCCTGAATGAGGACGGCGGAACCCTGATCGGTAGCAGGGAACGTTACGCGAATGTCGGCACGGACAGGCGAGCAGAACCATAGAACAGCGGTGAGCAATGCAAGGCTTCCAAGGACAATGATGACACGGGGGTTGTTCCGGATCCGGGAGCTGTTGTCGACAAAGAGTACAAGGGAAGCAAAAAGTATACCGAATGCGACAAACGTTGCAGCAGACGGAACCGCGACATTTGCATGCGCACCCGGCAGACGCACGAGAAAAGCAAGATAGCTGAACAGAACGGCAGACAGTATATTCAGGAGGGGGGCCAGCACAGCCGCCAGCCAGGGCGTTATGAGCAGCAGCACGGACCAGATAACGAGGCAGGGCAGCAGCAGCGAGACGAAAGGAATGGCGACAATGTTCGCCAGGAATGCCACAGGAGTAAAGGAATGAAATGCCGGGATGGCGATAATGGATGCGGGCAGCGAAGCGCCGGCTGTTGTACAGAGCGATTTGAGAAAAGGATGCCAGAAGCGGTTCTTCACATGGACGATGGCCGTGAGTGGTTCTCCGATAAAGAAAAGACCGGCGACGGAAGCAAGCGAGAGCTGTAACCCGACATCAAAGATGCAGGACGGATCAAGCACAATCAGGACAGCGACGGCCCAGGACAATGATTCAAGTTTGCTGACATGTTTCCCCAGAATTCTGGAGGCCGTGATGACGCACAGCATGACGAAAGCCCGGTTGGCACTCTGGGGAAAATTAATAAAGGCGAGATAGGCAAATGTTATTCCCAGAGGAAGAAGCGCCCTGCCGGTGCTGTGTTCCGGGAACATTACCCCGAAAACTGTCGATATCAGGATAAAGATAAAAGAAAGATGCAGTCCTGAAATGGCCAGAAGATGGCTGGTCCCGGAGAGTGAAAACAACTGGCGATCGGCCGCTCCGAACGTACGATAGTGGAGTAGAAGTTCATTGAGAAGCCCAAAAGCCTTGTAGGACAGGAGTTTTCTCGCCCGGATTGTGATGGTCCGGTAGAGGCGTTTGCTCCATCGGCCCCAGAGTCCCTGCAGAGTGTGCGTCGGGAGCAGTTGTATGTCGCGGGCTAGGAAAAGCTGTTCAGAGAGGCTTCCTGAGCGTTCTTCTCCGGGATTGAGAGCTTGGCGTGTTTCAGCCATGTTTCCTGCAACGCGCAGACGTTGACCCAGTGCCGGACCTTCCCGGCGATCGGGCATCTGTACCTGGATCTTGATGGGATATGCCAGCGGCTTATCATCAGCCGCATCCGCTGAAAGTTCAAATGCTGTTCCTCCGGTCGTGCGCAGGGTTTGCGGAGTAAGAGCCGCTCCGCTGAGAGCGGAGACGTCCTGAGTAATTGATCCTGCCTCTGCTTTCCGGAGGATCCTGGCTTCTATTCCAAAAGAGGCCCAGAAGAGCAGCAGGCACAGGGTTACCCGGACTGCATTTCGCAGGCGGTATCTGGTCTGCAATGCATAGATCGTTCCTGATCCGAGGAGAATGAAGAAGGTACAGATGACAGCAGTATCGCTTCTGCTTGCGGCTACTGCCGCTCCCGAGGCCAGAGCAATGGCTGCAAGTGTGATGAGGCGCAGTCTGACCACGTTCCCGTCAGAGTGTGATGAGCAACTTCAGATCTTCGAACGTCTTATCTCCGATGCCCTTAACATTCTTGAGATCTTCAAGACGCTTGAAGGGGCCATGCTCTGTCCGGTACGTAATGATCGCCTGGGCCTTGGCTGGGCCAATCCCAGGGAGTGAGTCCAGGTCGGCCAGATTGCCGTTGTTGATGCTGATTTTTGTGCTCGTTCCCGAACGGCCGGTGGTAGTTCCCGGCGAGGAGGTGGCAGCCGTTCCCTTTACGGGGACAGTCACCTGTTCATTATCTGCCAGACGTGCTGCAAGGTTGACAGAGAGAAGGTCCGCATCCTTTGTCGTTCCTCCGGCAGCTTTCAGTGCATCCTTGACAAGAGAACCATTGGGAAGGGAATAGACATCAGGATGAAGGACCGCTCCTGTGACGTAAATATTCAGCGTGGTTGCTGCTGCTGGTTCAGAGATTGGTTCTGATGGGGTCTGAATGACCTGAAGTTCCGCTCCACTCTTGTCTGCCGAGAGGCGCGAACCGATAAAAAGACCTCCCCCGATACCTACTGCCAGCACTGCGACAACAAGAACAATAAGTTGGTTCTTTGACAGCTTATCCATCGCAACGGCAACTCGATCGCGAAAGCACCGGGTTGCTTTCCCTCCCTCTTTTGTCGATGTGGCTGAATTTTGTTCAGGAACGTGAGCTGTTCATAACAGCATTCAGGTCGTAGAGCTCCAGAAAATCACTTACCATGCTTTCAGTTGCGTGTGGTACGTTGGTTTTGATAATTGTGAAAGAAATTCCAGTCGGGATGATAGAGAAAGCACGTGAGACATCAGCATTTTGGTGGCGGATGCAGCCGTGCGATGCGTCTTTCCCGATACTGAAAGGTTCGTTTGTTCCGTGCATCCCGTACGACGGCAGTGAAATGCCGATCCATCGCACGCCCAAGCCGTTCTGCTGGTCGCGGGCGTACGAAGCGTATACCTTGCCCTGCCAATGCCACTGTGGATTGGCCTGCTTGTCGGTTACAGTATATTTCCCCACAGGAGTGGCGCTGTCGCCTGTTGTTCCGGTAGAATCCGGAAGGGCCAATGTTCCCGCATCTGTTTTTACGAGCGTTATATGAAAAGATTTATCGACGACGATCTCTTCTGCGGTTGTTGCTTTCACGACAGGTACAGCTGCACTGGAAACAATGATGCCAAGCAATATGCCGGCAATAAATAATCTCGAATGTATTCTCATAATACCTCTTATTATACGCTGTCTGATATTCCTGCAACTTTTTCCGGTTGCTTCAATAAAAAAGGCCCCAAATGGGGCCTCTACCAGAGCAACATTTACATTGGTGCGGAGAGAGGGAGTTGAACCCTCATGACCTTGCGGTCACTAGGACCTGAACCTAGCGCGTCTGCCATTTCGCCACCCCCGCACAACAAGGGTTTAAGACTAACGTTCCAGAATGACCGGAATAACGATAGGTCTCCTGTGCGTTTTGTCATATATATATTTAGCCAAGAACTTGTGTAAGTCAAGCTGCAGATCTGGCGTTGTGTGGGCATCTTTGCTGCAATGCGTCACTAAATAAGCCTTCAGCTCTCTTGTGAGATCCTTCAGGATGGCATCATTATCAGCAACCACACCTTTTGTGATAATATCGGGTCCTGCGAGAATCTTTCCAGTCATACGATCAATGCTTACGACAGACACAAGAATGCCATCTTTTGCAAGACGGGCACGATCTGTCAGAATCGGGCTGTCCGGAAGGCCAAGGATAAGTCCGTCAATCAGCAATCCTTCGGCTGGGATTCGTTTCAGCATGGTCAGATGATTACGATCGACAGTGAAACTCTGGCCGTTCTCCAGAACGAAAATATGATTGGACGGAATGCCGATACTTTCGGCAAGACGTTTGTGCCACAGAAGATGACGGTATTCTCCATGAACCGGTACAAAGAACTGGGGCCGCGTGAGTGAAAGGATTAATTTGAGATCTCCTGCCGCGCCATGTCCGGAAACGTGAACCTTGTCCTCACTGCGGTAGAAAACGTTAGCTCCCCGCCGGAAGAGGTTATCTACCGTGCGTGCGACCATATCCTCGTTCCCCGGGATCGGATCTGCGGAAACGACAACGGTATCGCCCTTCGAAATCTTGACGAAGTCATGTTCACCACGGGCGAGACGGGACAGACCGCTCATAGGTTCTCCCTGCGTTCCCGTTGTGACGATAAGCAGTTTGTCCTTGGGAATACCCGCCATCTGATCCTGCTGGATAAAGATATTCTCAGGGATATCCATGACCTTAACTCTGCGGGCCACCTTGACGGAACTGATAATGCTGCGCCCGTCAACGAAGACTTTACGTCCTTCAGGAGCGACCACATCGATGATCTGCTGGATCCGGTGAATATTGCTTGAGAACGTGCTGAAAATAATGCGTCCCTTTGCTTCGCGGACGATGCCGTCAAAGGTAGAACGCAGGTCACGCTCCGACCCGGCAAATCCAGATTCCTCTGCGTTGGTGGAATCCGACAGTAACAGGAGGACTCCTTCTCGCCCCAATGCGCTGAATTTCTGGAGGTCGATGGGCTTGTTGTCCACCGGGGTCTGGTCGACTTTGAAGTCGCCGGTATGCAGAATGATGCCTTCGCTTGTATGAAGCGCAATAGCCATACTTTCAGGGACGGAATGAGTAACGTGAATGAACTCCACATCGATGTTGCCGACGCGGATACGATCTCCGGCCTCCACGGTTTTGGTTTCATACGGTTTGAAGCGGCCCGGAATGATATCCTCAATAAGTCCCAAGGTGAATTTGCTTCCATAAATGGGAGCACGGACATGTTCGAGAACATATCCTAGAGCTCCGATATGGTCCATGTGAGCATGCGTAATGAGAATACCGCGGATCTTGTCCTTGATCTGATCCAGGTAGTCCAGATTGGGAATGACGTAATCGATGCCCTGCATGTCATACTCTGGGAACTTGAATCCGGCATCAATGATAATAGCGTCGTCATTGATCTCGTATACGGTCATATTCTTGCCGATTTCTCCAAGGCCCCCAAGAGGCGTGATACGGATAATATCGTGGTGCTGCGTTGCGTGTTCTTTATGTTGTGTTTTAGTCATAGTAGTAGTGTACGCAGTTTGTTTGCATTGAAAAGCAATGCATTGTGGCGAGGCATGTCAGCTCTCGCGCTGATGAGCATCCTGACTTGATGTAGAGGTTTTTTCAGGTTGCGGGGCCACCGGTTCGGCCGCAGGTCGATTTCTCAGGAAACGGGATGCGATATACCCAAGGGGAATGATGATGAGAGCGGTCCACTGATTCGGAGTAAGCCCCAGAATGTGGACGGGGATATATCGGAAAAACTCGACGACAAAACTGGTAGCTCCATAAAGGTAAAGATACCAGATGAAAACTTGTCCATCGTACTTCTTGTGTTTGCGGACAACCCAGAAGAGAAGAACGAATGTCAGAAAACCGGAGGCGGAGTTAAAAAGTTGAGCAGGCCAGATCTTCTGATTGAGGAGCGTGCATTCTGACTGTGGATTTGTGAAGACGACGCCCAGCCATGAAGTGGTCGGCTTGCCGTTGCAGCATCCATTCAGCCAGCAGCCGATCTTGCCGATGCCGAAGGAAAGTGCCAGCAGAGGGGCGGCCATGTCGACCGTGTGCCAGAAACCAAGGCGCCGTCGCCGGATGACCCAGTTCGCTCCAATGACCCCGCC
>CAZEWU010000065.1:0-6610 GCA_964516155.1 uncultured Caldisericota bacterium | reverse complement strand
CTGGTAAAGAGCGACGGCATGACGCGTGTGTGGGTTTCGTGCCGGCAGGCGTCAAGGATCGCCAGGAGACCGTCATCTGTGACACGGACGGCTGTCTGACGGACCATGCGCCGATAGCGCGCGTATCCCGTGATGTTGTACGTTAGGACGGCCAGTACGCCCAGGGCCCACAGCATCAGGAGGAGAGCCGGGGCGGACCAGATCCCGCGCCCCGCCGCCGGTACGGTCGTGCGCCCGGCAGTCTGATCGGATGTCTCTGATCGGGTGGTCGCCGCTGGCACGGTCCCGGCAGGAGTTGCTGCCGCCGGCCTCGCCGTGGCGGCAGGTGCAATGGATGGATTACCGGCTGTCGGAACGATACTCCCCGGCAGGGTGATGGTGGGTGACAGCGGCAGCAGCAGACGCAGGACGACCAGGATCCAGGCATAATACTGCCACGTCTTCGAGAATCGCCTGCCGATCGATGACGTTTTCAGGGCAAGGACAAGAAGCGCTGCCAGAGCGCCCGACAATGTCATGGAAAGAAGCAGTTTCAACAAGTTATTCATGGCGGGCCAGTCCTCTGTCCAGATAGTCCTGCAGCTCCTTCTTCTCCGACGGCGTCAGCGTGCCGGTATCGCACAGGGCGACGACCAGGTTCCGCACGCTGCCTCCGTACAGAGCGTCGATGAGCTTTCTGGTGCGGCTCTCGCGGTATTCTTTCTCGCTGACAAGAGGCGCATACTGCAGGTGGTCTTTCTTCTCACAGGAGAGCGCTCCCTTGTCAACCAGCCTGCGGATAAGTGTCAGGACCGTGGACTTTTCCCACTCTGATGTTGTCTGGAGCCGGTCCCGGATCTCCGTCGAAGTCATTGGTTCCTCTGCCGACCACAGGACGCGCATGACTTCCAGTTCCGCCTCCGTGATCTTCATTGTTGTATGCACAGTTCTCGCCTCTCTCCTATATGTTACATCTGTAAATCTCTCATAAAGTTTACAGATGTAACATAATGTGTCAAGAGATGATGGGACAACAAACAGGTGTGTCCCTTATGGGACAAGAGCCGTCCAGGTTGCACCACCGTCCGTCGTCGTCAGCAGCTTGCCGTTCGCGTCAAGGCCCCAGCCGGTCGTTGCGCTGATAAAGGAATAGGTCGCGATGCCTGCGTTGTTCGACACGGGACCAAGCGTCCACGATGCTCCGCTGTCTGTCGTGTGATATGACTGCAGCACGTGCTTGTCCTGAGAGAAATAGTCGAGCATGATCACCCCGTTGTTTTTCTGCGCTCCAAAAAACACAGGGGCACAGGGATCAACCAGGTAATCATTGGAATAAGAGAGACTCTTGTATGCAGCGGGGACCGGCAGAGACGCCGGGAGCCAGGTGACACCGCCGTCGGTCGTCCTGAATGTCAGCAGGTATGCCCACGCACCGGCGGGGCATGTTATGAAACCAAGCTTTGACGTGGAGAACGCCATGCCGTCCGGGTATCCCTCGATGCCGGTCGACGTTCCCTTCACATTGGATTTTCCGGTGATGTCTCCGACAAAGGAGAACGTTTTGCCGCCGTCGGTCGTGCGGTACAGTGTTTTTCCCATCTGTCCGGCTCCGGGGGTCCCCGTGATCAGGAGATAACCATTCGAAACGTCGGCGAAGCTTATTCTGGCGCCGCCGATGTCGTCCCGTTCCCAATCCAGCCTGGGGGTTATCGGGGTGGAACTCCAGGTTTTTCCCTGGTCTTCTGTATGGAACACCACGATCGTGGGTTTTTGAACAGTGCCGGTATTGACAGCTGCAAACGCTGTCCTGTCGTCCGGGAAGCAGGTATCGAGGATCGCGATGCTTGTTGCAGCAAGGCCCGGCCGGAAAGAGGAGGCTTTTATCCATGCGGTCCCGCCATTTTCTGTTCTGTAGATCTGGCCGTTCTTGGCCAGGACCCATCCTGTTTTTTCATCGATCATCGTGATTCGCAGGAAGTCCTGCGGCTGTGTCATGACGGTGGTACGCCGATGCAGTTTCGAGAGGGTTACTGCCGCTATGGCGGCCACCGCCGCGAGAATCGTTATCAGAATAACTGCCGTTCGTGCTTTCTTCCTCATGGTGATCATCTCCCTTGTCTGTAAAACTTTTGCCGGCCGCTGCGTCCATCTATCAACGCTCAACGTCAGACTGCGTGTGTCACAAATACAGCATGCGGCGCCTGTTTATAAGACGTGACAGCATTCTCCAGAGTTCCCCGGCGCCCGCGGTCTGCACCCGGAGTCTGTCTCAGTTCCGGTGATTCTCTGTACCGGCCAGTTGTCCGCAGGCTCCGCTGATGTCGCCGCCAAAGCTGACTCTGCGGGTCCAGGCGATCCCCTTGCCGGTCAGGACTTCCTCAAACGCCGTGAGAGCGGCCGGGCCCGGAGCCCTGAAGGGGTCCCAGTGGCCATAGCTGTCCCTGGCGGGATTATAGATGATGAGGTTCACCATGTTCAGGCGGGAAACGTGGCGGTAGGCATGGAGGAGATCGGCCAGCGCTCCGGCTTCGTCCGGGCTGTCGTTGATCCCTCCCAGCAGCAGATACTCGACCATGAGGCGCCGGTTGGTTGTTGCGATATAACTGTCCAGAGCTGGCAGGAGCTGCTCCAGGGGATACGTCGTGTTGATGGGCATGAGCCGGGACCGCAGAACGTCGTTGGGCGCGTGCAGCGAGACCGCCAGGTTGACCTGCCAGTCCTCCGCTGCAAAGCGTTCGATGCCGGGAACAATGCCGCTCGTTGAAACGGAGATGTGCCGTTGCCCCAGGTTGAAGCCGGCGCTGTCGTTCAGCAGCAGAATGGCTTTTTTGACGTTGTCATAGTTGAGAAAAGGTTCGCCCATGCCCATGAAGACCACATTGGTCACCTTTTCCCCGGCGGCCTTCAGCTCGCGGGCAAAGGACAGGACCTGCCCGACGATCTCAGACGCAGTGAGGGTCCGCTCAAAGCCCAGGTGCCCCGTGGCGCAGAACGAGCAGTTGATCTGACAGCCGGCCTCAGTGGACACGCAGACGGTGCGCCTCCCGTCGTCGTGTTTCATGAGGACGCTCTCGACGGCCAGGCCGTCGCGCGTGAGGAACAGCTTCTTGATGGAGCCGTCGTGCGATCTCTGTTCCGTCTTGAGGACAAGATCATCAAAGGGCACAAGCTGCGTCAGCTCCTGTCTCAGGGTCTGAGGTATCGTCTTGATGCCGCCAAAACTTTCCGCCAGATCCCTGTAGACCGCCAGGGCGATCTGCCTGTAGCGGTATGAGGGTTCTCCCAGCTTGTTCAGGGCTGCCTGCAGTTTCTCGGTATTCATGCGTTCAGTATACCTGTTTCTCTCCTTTTTCCTGTCAGGCGGTTTTCATATCTGTCACTGCTCAGCATCTGTACGGAAGTATGATGTAGACAAAACGTACCCGACGGCAGAGAGGACGAGAAGCGCTGCTATTCCTACTGCAATCCGTTCCCCGTTTTCCTGCCGTCCAGGATCTGTCTCAACGCCTGGAGAAAACCGTCGGGATCTGCAGGGGAGATCCCGTACTTTACCCCGGCGCTCGTCCTGATCACAATGACGTCCTTATACAGATGAGTGGAATACATACTGACAGTGCCTTCGTCGGCATAGATGAGATCCAGCGCTCCCGCCTTGGGTATGCCGTAACTCGAGAACCTGTCCGAGATAAGGTCCTTGCGCACGATGCTGCTGATACCGGCATAGGGGATCCCGGTCTTCCACGGACCGCCAAGAATGAGGTACGGCGCATCATCCCTGAGTTCATAACGCATACGGGGAAGGAAGCGGAGGACCATGAGCTGAGACATGATCACATAGAGGAAAACGGCAAGACCCGGCGCAAGCAGGAAGGCGAGCATCAGAGTTATCACCGGATCCGTCCGGCTGATGAAGATAGGCCACGCAAGGAATGCAGCAATGATCAGTGACACAAGTACTATAAAAATCCGGCCGCAGCGGTAGCGGGGCGGCTGTCTGTCCGCACGATATACTCGTATGCTGTTGCTGCGTTCGCCATCAGGAACCATTGTCATATTGCCGCCTCCTCATGGCCTGCTTTCCTGATTCAGCATAAGGAACCGGCGGAGGAGTTCAACCCTTTTCCGGACGTATTCGTGGATGGTCTGCGGGCGACCGGACGTCGTGGCATGTCGATCCGGATTCTTATCATGGTTTGTCCGTCGATCTTCTATTTATATCCTCCCCCGCCCCAGTCATAGATGAGCCATGGAGAGACGGCATTGTCTCTTTTGAGCAGAATACCCCACGTGTACCTGAGGCTTTCCATTCCTGATGCTCCATCGGCATGATCTCCGCCGGTGTTCTTGCTCTTAAAGTCGAACACGACCTCAAACACCTTCTTGTTCTCCTCGCGGGGCGCCAGTTCCCTGACGCTCAGGAGCTTCACATGGTCTACCCGGGAGAGTCCCCACGAGATGCCCTTTTTATCCGGGGTCATGGTCCGCTCCAGCGCGGCGAGGTTCTTCTCGTTCCAATATCTGAAATGATCCCTCACAACCCGTTCGGCGGCTATCGAGGACTGTGTCGTCAAGGACAACTTCGTAGGGAACAGCATGTTCACGGGCAGGAAGAAGTTGTTGATGCCGTATCCCGTGTTCTCAACTTTTAGCTCGTCAACTTTTGCAAGGGGCGTCATAGATTTGTTTTCAGCGTAGGACGTGATGCTGACGTCCGGGACCAGGTCGATGCGTCCATAGAGAGTGCTGTCGGTCCCGTTCAGGAGCCAGTACCTCTTGATAGTCCCTGCCGTGGCGGTGACACAGTGAATACCGCCGCCGCAGTCAAAACTTCCCGTGACCTTCTCCGGCCCTGCTGCCCCGGCGATCATGGCAAGTGCATTCTTCCCGGCTTTCCATGCCGCGCTGCCACTTGGCAGGTACTGCGACGCGTTCGTGGAGGTGAGTGGCGTTACCAGGGTCGAGGCAGGGATGTGGTCTTTGGAAATATCATAGATGACAGCTATATTGCCGTGGGCGCGGGTGTCAAAGAGCAGGAACCATGGAGCGTAACGGGAGAACAGCAGTGCGCCGGGCAACGCTCCGGTGGTACGCGTCACGAGCACGGGACGGTCCTGTGTGGCGGGCTCGACCGTATCATTTCCCCAAAGACTCATGCCCGGAACCATGATCGTGCCCCAGTAGAACTTGTTATGACCCTGCTCATCGTCGATGGAGTAGAGGAACGTCAGTTCCTGTGTTTGCAGCAAGTCGGTGGCTCCAAGGATGTCCTTGCGCACGATGCAGGTGTGCTTGACCGGACTCCCGATTTCCGGGGCAACGTTCTCCTCAAGGGCCGAGGCATCGATCCAGCGTGGTTGAAAGTCGCAGACGGGACGCTCATCGATGCAGCGCTTCACACCGGTCAGCGCGGAATAGAGGTACAAATCGGTATGAGCCCCGGTTGCTGCGAACTTCTGTAAATCGGTTGTTTTCGAGAATACCGGCATGGTATCCCATGCGATGATCTTGTTAAGCGGATTAAATGCAAAGCGTCCGGCGGGGATGTTGAGCTTCTGGGAAACAGGAATGGTAGAAACGGCTGGTACGTTGTTCCTGTCGATGCGGAACTGGACCAGCGAGAACACGTACCCTTTTATCTGTGGAATGGCTGCGGCGGTGAAGGTGGAAATATCCAGGTCATCTCCACCCGGTTCGAAGTTCCACGCCCCGAACTTGTCGAAGATCCCGGTTCGGTGACCGTCAAGAGCGTTGGGAGCAGCCGGTGCCTCCATCGTCTGGACAAGCTTGCGTGGGTTGATACTCCAGATGTCAATATGCCTGCTGTCCTGTCGGTAGATCGCGATGTACTTGACGCCGGGGGAAAGGCGCCAGTCCGCTATGGGCTCGTCGCTCGTGAAGACGGTCTCTGATGGCCCAGTCTTCAGGGCGCGTCGGATAGTCTTGTCGTCCCTGCTGACAAAGTAGGCCGTGTAATTGTGATATTCGACGGCGTGATAGAGATGGGCGTCAAGAGCATCTGCAGCGTTCATCGTGCGCCACGCTGTGCCTTCTTCGGAAAGTCCCTGACTGCGCCAGTCTGTCGGGCGCGACCGCAAAGTTACATCATCTGTAGCAAACAGCTCGGTTTGTTCATAGAGCACACCCGTGTCAAGAGCCAGGTCGTCAGTGCCGGCCGATGGGCTGGTGGTGGCCGGCAGACCACATCCTGCCAGCAGAGTAATGAGCAGTAAGACGCTCGTCAGTACAGCCGTTACCAGACACAGTCGTGATTGCGCAGTTGTCATACTTCCTCCAGGAGGCGTTTCGTTGACCAGTCTCAGCCTAATAACCGGCCAGGAAGAAATTGCCGAGGTCTGCTGCATTGGGCAGGTGAAGTTGATACAGATCGCGGACACGGCGTTTTACCGATTGGGCCCCTGCATCTGCGCTGATCGTTCCGGCATTCCTGTGCAGATGACCGACCACCTTGTCGTTTCGAAGCGCCCATGTATCACTGCTGCCATTGCTGAGAAGAAGATATGGTCCGCTGGCAGAGAGCGAAAAACGCCCCACTGCACCGAGAGCAACCAGCGGGTACGTTGACGGAAGACTGTCAGCAAGGCTTGTGAGGTTCTGTTCGAGACGTACGGTG
>CAZEWU010000064.1:0-6674 GCA_964516155.1 uncultured Caldisericota bacterium | reverse complement strand
CAGCTTTCTCTTGCAACTCCGGGATAGAATGAACTCCAATATAGCTCAGACTGCGCCGCAGCTGATCTTCCATCTGGGCTGCCATGGCAGTCGCCGTCTCCGGTGTCATGTTGTTGAAAATGACAGCAGCGGCGCCGCCTGCAAGGGCCTTTATGACGCTTGCAGGAGTATGAACATCCATGTTGCAGACGATGGGTTTGTCATAAAGCGATGCAACGTCCTCGACTTCCATGAGAGCCGACAATTCAGGCACCCCGATGCCCGATACTTCTGTCGCCTCCGTAAACGACGTCACGCCGCTGCCGACTACAACGATATCAGCCCCGGCATCGATAACATCCTTTGCACCAGCTCGCGTCTGGACATTGCCGATCATGACCGGCATCCAGTCGTACTCACGCTTTACCTCCTCGATTCGGTGGAGAACAGACAGACGGTCAGCCTGAGGCGTCTCAACGATGAGGACGTCAGCAGCAACTTCTGCAAGCGATCCCACCCATTCCGACAGACCAGGCCGTTCAAGATCGATGAGCGCTCCGACGACAGGTCTTCCCTTGGCATCACAGGCGGATTTTTTGTCATGACACAACAATTCCTTCACCTTACGGACTTCATGCGCCTGATCCTCCACATGTGCAAAGAGAGGTATGCAGCCCATTCCGCCGGCACGCGCGATCGTCAATGCCAATCGATAATCAGCCCCTTTCTGGCGGGCAGAGGAAATAAACGGAACGTGCAGGACAATGGAGGAAGAAAGTCTGGACTCTACCGTCGTCTCTGCCGCTGTTACTTCGCTGTGCCGGGGAAGTATCATGACATCGTCAAAGAAGAGCCCTTCACGTAGTCCTGGCATAGCCCTCCTTACCTGCGGCGGCGGAGATCAAAGAATCCCCGGCGCTCCGTCCGCTCTCCCGCCCGTTCTTCTGCAGCAACAGGCGCCTGTACCTCGCCGACAAGACCGGCGTGTAGAAAGTCAGCAACTACCCTTGCCACTGCTACTTCCGAGACGCCGAGACTGCGCGCGATTTCCTGAAGTGATGCCTTTCCGTCCAGATGCGCGAGAATATCCCATTGGCTGACAGTCAGCACAAGATCGCTGGTCGCTCCCTCCGCATGCAGTTGGAAAACAGCGTTCATGGAACTGATCTGCTGCTGCACGGAATTCCATTCGTCCAGTGCCGCTGTTACCTGCAGGATCAGTTCGGTCACAGGGAGCGACTGATCCTTGATCTGAGAGGTTTCGCCTCCCGTGAACGCAAAGCTGCCTTCGCGCAGACAGAATAAATCGACGATCGGAATGTGTCCCGCTTCTGAGCCGGCATCAAAATGGACGATCCGTCCTTTTTCAATATAAAACGTCTCCTGGACGTGCCCGCCGAACACTGACGTTCCTTCCAGCGTCAGCCGCCCGGTTCCGGTCCCCTGGACTACAGCTCCCAGAACTTCGTCCACCTGACAGTTGCTAAATTTCCCTTCAAGCATCCCGCAACCTCCCGGATAACGTACTTGTTGCATTGATTCTATCGTGATGCCGGGCATTTACAACGTCAGTTCCTTTTGCTCCCGCGACAGTTTCTGCATTGCATGACACCCGGTGCCCACTATACTGAATTTTATGGGAACGCTTGCTTGTAATATCCTGTGCATTTTTTCCTTACCCTTATCGCGGGCATTGAGGTGCGTGGAGCGCTTCTGTATGCCATTGGAGTTCTGAATATGTCCCTCCGGCAAGCATCTCTGATCGTTGCGACTGCGCCGTTGTTTTTTCTTCAAGAGAAGCCGCTGCTGATCTCTGTCGGGCTCGCATGTACGAAGCGTCCGGCCGCTACAGCTTTCATCTTCCCCGACATCGCAAACGCCTGTGTCATCGCGTTGCTTGTTTCTGCCGGTGCCGTCAAGAGCATTCTGGTTACCTGGTTTCAGAGGAGTGTTTCACGTGGAACATGATATTCAAAACAGGACAAAGAGTTCTGAAGAAGAACAGCAGTCCCCGTTGCAGGAGACGGTCCGGAAAGCATGCACTTCGTTTTCTTCCTTCCTTCCGGCAAGGTATCAGCCAGTTCTGACCAACAATACCTTCCTTACTGGATTGGCCCGATACCTCGAGCTGCTTGCACAGGAAAACGAGCATATCAATCTGACTGCGGACGCTGCTCCGGAACATGTTCTTACGACGCATGTCCGTGATTCCCTGGCGCCCCTCCTCACAGATTTCGATCCCCCTGCATCTCTTCTTGATATCGGCACAGGAGGAGGCTTTCCGGCTGTCCCCCTTGCCCTGGCGTGGCCACACACGACGATAACCATGGTAGAATCCATCGGGAAAAAAGCCAGGTTTCTGGAACGCCTTTGCCGGGAAATCCCACTTCCGAATGCCTGCGTCGTTCACGGACGCGTTGAGGACCCGGTAAGCGCAGTGCCGCACCATTCCTTTCAGATGATTACCGCCCGCGGTATCGCGCACATCGCGGTCGTCTTTCACTACGCGCTCTCTCTTCTGACCCACGACGGGCAGCTTCTCCTCTGGAAAGGGAGGAGGGACCTCCTGGAGCTTCAGGACCCTTCATTTGCCACGATCCTGCAGCAAACCAATTGCGCGGCTACCGTCCTTGACTACAGCCTGCCGGGTGTTGAACGCGATTCAAAGCTGGTCATACTGCAACATATACGGTCTGTGAACAGTTCATTGCCAGAGAGGAGAAACCAGTGAGAATTATCGCCATCGCCAATCAGAAGGGAGGAGTCGGAAAGACTACCACCGCTCTTTCGCTCGCCGCAGCGCTTGCCGAGCTTGGTCACCATGTCCTGCTGATAGATTTCGACCCACAGGCGAACGCCACAACAGGCCTCGGGGTCGACACCTCTCAGCTTGCCGGCGACATCTATACCAGTCTGCTTGCTGGAGATTCTCTGCAGAAGATCATTCAGCCAAGTCACGAACAGAATCTCTGGCTGGCGCCTTCCTCCATCAACCTGGCAGGAGCGGAGCTGGAACTGGCGACTGTCGAGCGTCGCGAATATGTCCTTCAGGAACGTCTGCAGGCGCTGGACGGAACGTATGAGTATACGGTGATCGACAGTCCTCCTTCGTTGGGTCTCCTGACGCTGAATGCTCTTACGGCAGCGCACGAAGTGATCGTCCCGATCCAGAGCGAATACTATGCGCTGGAGGGACTGACTCACCTGCTGCGCACGATCAGTCTCGTCAAGCAGCATTTGAATCCCGATCTCAGTCTGCTCGGTATCCTCGTGACTATGTACGACCGCCGTACGATCCTCTCCGCTCAGGTCAAGGAAGAACTGACGCGACACTTCGGAGACACTGTGTTTACCGCCGTCATTCCACGCAGCGTCCGGCTCAGCGAAGCCCCAAGCTATGGCAAGACCATTCTGGAATACGACACGTTGTCTGCCGGTGCCGAAGCATATCGGCAGCTTGCAAAGGAGGTAGAACATCGTGGAAAGCAATAAAGGTCTGGGGCGTGGTCTTGACGCCCTCTTTGGAAATCAGCCCGTGACAACGTCAACGGCGCCGTCGGATACACAGACGGTCCATATGTTGCGGCCCGATCAGATCGTCCGCTCTTCCTGGCAGCCACGTCAGCATTTTGATACGGCAGCTCTGGAAGCGCTGGCAGAGAGTATCCGCAAGCATGGCATCCTGGAACCGGTCATTGTCCGCCCAGTCAACGGATCTTACGAGATTGTTGCGGGAGAGCGCCGCTTCCAGGCAGCGGCCATGGCCGGGCTTACAAAAATCCCTGTGACCATCCGGGACATCGACGATCGCACAACGGTAGAAATCGCGCTCTCTGAAAACCTGGAACGCGAGGACCTGTCGCCGATCGAAGTTGCTCATTCCTTCAATGAGTATCTGCACACATTCAAAACAACACAGGAAGAACTGGCTCAGCGCCTGGGCAAAGACCGCAGCACGATTGCCAACCTCGTCCGCCTGCTTGACCTTCCGGCGTCTGCCCAGACCGCTCTCAACAATCACTCCCTGACGGCCGGACATGCCCGCGCGCTGCTTCCTCTCAAAGACGAGAAACAGTTTGACGCTGTTCTGACAGAGGTTATTCAAAAACAACTTTCCGTGCGGCAGACAGAGGCTCTCGTCCACCGGCTCCTGACGAAAAAATCGAAAGCCGCTCCAGAACGCGATGACGAAGCGCTGCACAGGATTGAGGAAACCATGCAGAAACTCCTTGCCACCCGTGTCAACATCCGCGGCCGGGTAACGAAAGGCGTTATTGAGATCCGGTATTTCAACCAGGAGGATCTTTCCCGCATCCTGAACATCCTGAGCCACCAGGACGATCCGGGAACCAACGACCGCTCCTGAGGTATCCTCCCTGCAGCGAATAACCCGGGAGCACGTCTAAATGATAGCGCTTTGTATCTTCATCTTGATATCTCTGTGCCTTGTCACCATGGGTATAGTGACTTGTACTCATTACAAGCGGGCTGCAAATAATAATGGCAGAAAAAGGGACGTTATAATCCTCCTTGGTTATCCTCCGAAAAAAGACGGTACTGTCTCGCCAATTCTGCGTGAGCGCATAAAGGAAGCAGCAAAACTATATCGTGAAGGAGTTGCAGAAAACATTATCTGCACTGGTGCCGCTGTAGCCAATAGTTACGTCGAAGCGGACATCATGGCACAGGCTTTGATTGAATCCGGGATACCTGAATCCAGGATAATCCCGGAGAGACTCGCAAGAGGAACGTACGAAAATCTGGTGAATTCAAAAAAGATCATGCAGGATAGAAAAATGAATACCGCCGTAATAGTATCCTCTCCCTGGCATTTACGTAAAGCCAGCTCATACGCATTGGGCCTTGGAATCGATCATACCGTAGAAGGATCAGATTTCCCATGCGAATACCTGATCGTAGGGATCGGCCTCATTTATTTATATATGTACACTCAAATGTTTATCAGTTATGTACGAGTTCAGACAAGTAAAAAATGAGCGGCTGTGCAGAGAGAAGATAGATCGGCCAGAACCATCCTGGAGATCACAGGTTGAACATGATACCGATTTTATTAGAGCCGTCGTCCTTGAAGTATAAAGTTAAGGACGACGGCTCTAATTTTTCGACCTGTTGGCGTGTCTATCTTGTTTTTTGACGATACCTGAATTCTGCTTCCTTATAGACCCCCGGGTTCTCTGCGCTTTACGGCTTTTCCGACGACGGATATTCTTACTTCAAGCTCTCTTCCACGCGGAGATAGTGTTTCATGACCCCCGGCGTACCGTCGCCTGAGCGTTTCCCTTCCTCCAGGTCAAACCCTTCCTCCCGGAGACCCCGAAGAAACGTATCGATCTCCCGCTGGGCATAAGCTGCCGGCATCTGTGGATAGTTGAACATGATGCCTCCCGGCGCCTCCGTATAGAACGGGCGGTTGCAACCGGGGCATCCATGAGTCAAAAACACAAAATGCGCTGAGAGAAACGTCCGGATCTCCTGTTCGCTGAGGCCGAAGCTGTGAACGCGGCGTTCTGCATCGTAGGCGACATACAGCCGGTCGTGCCTCCACTCCAGGAGCCCCAGAAGAAGCTGAAGCTTGCGGTATGTCAGCAGCGCCGGAGGTGCGCATACTTCCATGGCTGTTCCCCGGACAGGAGTAAAGGCAAACAGCGAGACAAGAACGCCGGCATGATACAACTCCACGATCAGCTCGGCCGCCTCCATCTCCGTCTCTCCCAACCCGATAATGAGATGCGTCGAAATACGTCCCGGATAACGCAGGGCAAGATCCTTGACCTGCGCCACACTCTCGGAAAGCGAACCACCGCGAAGCTTGCCATACAATTCCTGAGAACAACAATCGATCGCGACGCCGATACGCTCGACTCCTGCTGCAAAAAGGCGGTCTGCTTCTTCCGGTTTTTCAACACGGTAGGCGACGGAGATCGGAGCTCTGGTACTGCTGCTGAGACGGGGAAGAAAAGATAACAGCTGCAGAAAGACTCCATTTGACGCCGTCGTCTGGAAACAGACGCGGCTGAACGCATCCGGATGCCGGGCAAACGCCTGGAGGAGTTCTTCTTCTCCTACCTCCGGCCAGATGACACGGGAAAGTCTCCGATGGTCGCCAGAAGCTTCCCGCGCCTGCCCACAATATGCACAGTTGTTGGCGCATTTACCACCGACCATGAGATACGCCGTCGTTGGAACGGCTTCCATCCGGATATCCCGGAGCCCCAGAACTGCCAGGGTCCCGATACTTGCACGCAGCATTCAGTGCGCCTCGCCCTGCAGATTGAGAGACTCAGTGATAAAAAGCACAGCACTCATCAATGTTTTCTCCTTCAGCACCGGTGGCTGTTTCGCCAACGAGACCGCGAAACCCATACCGTTCCGCCAACCGTGCCAGTTGCTCACCATAACCATTTACCCTGGGATGCATGCATCCAAGAACGAAGTCCGTCGCAGGCAGCATGCGCCGCGCATAGGCAAAGACGGACTCAACGTCGTCCAGCGGAACAACCGGGACATCGCTGTAGACCGTTCCCTTTGTCGGGATAAGAACAAGAAATATAAGCGCCGCCGGCTGAACTGCGATCAGTGAATCGATCGCTCCTTTTTCCCCGGACAGCCTGCCCCCCCTGAGGCCGATCGTAAGATGCAGACCGACACGCTTCTTTGCCGCAATCAGGTCTTCA
>CAZEWU010000063.1:0-6718 GCA_964516155.1 uncultured Caldisericota bacterium | reverse complement strand
CGCCCGCCAGGAAGGAGTCGAATTCGACTTCCTTGAAAGCCCCACCGAGATCCTGGGCAACCAGGACGGATGGGTGACGGGACTCACGATGCAGAAGATGCAGCTCGGCGAGCCGGATGCCTCCGGGCGCCGCCGCCCTATTCCCATTCCCGGGCAGGTAGAGACCATCCCTGCCGACATCGTCATCGTGGCTATCGGGAACAACCCCAACCCATTGATCGCTTCAGCATTACCGGGACTCGAACTCAATCGCCACGGCGGTATCGTAGCAAATGAGGAAACGATGGAAACGTCCATCCCCGGTATTTACGCAGGCGGAGATATCGTTCTTGGCGCCGCCACGGTCATTCTGGCAATGGGCGAAGGCCGCAAAGCCGCCCGTGCCATTCACGCAAAACTTACCGCCGGAGAGAGCAAACCGGCGCAATAACACCTGTAGCTGCTTCGCTGAAACCAGGCCGGAGCCCGGGCTCCGGCCTTTTTCATAAGGGCTTGCATGACTCCACACCCTGAGTATCATGCCTTGTGAACCTGCAGCAGATCAATCCTTCAATGCTGCAGAAAAAGAGAGGAGATGCCGTGAGCAGACTGCAGCGATTCCTGAAAGACAACTGGTGGCGTTACCTGATCAATCTTGCCGTCGCCGGTGGAGTTTACTGGTCGTCCACCTGGTATGAGCTGACCAACCACGCGACAGCTCATGTTCATGTCCTGCAGACAGCGTTTGATCGCATGGTTCCGGTCATCCCGCAGTTCATTGTGCCGTACAACTGGCTGCAACCGGTTCTTTACGGCTGTCTCCTGTTCTTCTTCATCTTCCACCCCAGGATCTTCACAGCCTTCGGGGTCGCCTTCATAACGCTGCAGGGCATCAGCAATCTGACCTACATCGTTTTCCAGACGTACGTTCCGAGACCAACGAACCTTGTCGCCGGCACCAGCAGATATGTGGACGCCCTGCTGGCAAAATACAAAAGTGATAATCCCTACAACTGTTTTCCTTCGCTGCACTGTGGACTGTCTGCTCTGGCAGCCTGTTTCTGGTGGGTCAAGAAGCGGTATCGCCCGGTTGCATGGCTCATGACTGCTTTTGCCGCTGTGACAGTCGTCGCCACCCAGGTCCTGAAACAGCACGTCCTCGCCGATACTGTCGGCAGCCTTCTGGCCATTGCCCTGTATCTGCTGGCCTATCACGTGTTTCACCTCAAGGCAGAGGCCGCCTGATGATTCATTGCTCACACCCCTTTGCCTTGCACTCCGGTCTATCGCGCAGATAATAAGGAAATGGAATTGTCCGCGGGAGGTTCGACATGACAGATGAAGCGTTGTTTGATCGCATGGCTGACACATATGACAACTGGTACACGACACCTTTCGGCGCCTATGCGGATGAACTGGAGAATACACTCATCTTTAAGCACACGGGGATCCTCCGGGGCAAGACGGTCCTGGATACAGGCTGTGGAACCGGTCTGTACAGTATCCGTCTCTCAGAAGCCGGCGCAGACGTGACCGCCGTCGATGTTTCCAGGAAGATGCTGGAAATCGCTCAGCGCAAGTCGAAGGACCGCGGGCAATATATCTGGTATGAAGAAGCTGATATGCTCAAGCTCCCTTATGACAACAGCACGTTTGATGCCGTTGTCTCCGTAACGGCACTCGAGTTTGTCGCAGACCCTCTCGCCGGACTCATGGAGATGGCGCGGGTTCTGCGCCCCGGTGGAAAACTGGTCGTCGGCGTTCTCAACGGTGAATCACCCTGGGCTGATGCTCAGCGGGATCAGACAGCGCGTGAAGAATCCATTTATGGCAGCGCGCATTTCTTTTCTTCCACCGAATTGCGTTCCCTGTTTCATAAAGCGGGGACCTTTGGTTCTTTGACCATGGAAAGCTGCCTGTATGCAAACCCCACCAACAAAGCCGTCCA
Organism: uncultured Caldisericota bacterium; assembly: GCA_964516155.1. Lineage (GTDB taxonomy): Bacteria > Caldisericota > Caldisericia > Cryosericales > Cryosericaceae > Cryosericum. The sequence continues at coordinate 4,791 of CAZEWU010000063.1, read as the reverse complement.
GGATCCCGCCGTCTCCCGGCAGGAAATCTTCGGCCGGCTGTTCCGGCCTCTGACCGGAGCATTTATCGTCGGAACAGCACGCAAGCGGTAGCGGCCAGAGGAGGACGAGAGATGCTTGTCCGTGATTACATGACCGTCGACATGATCACCGCGACTCCTTCGATGCTCTTGCCGGAAGCATTGCGGCTGATGCGGGAGCACAAGGTGCACCGGCTGCCCGTTCTTCAGGACGGCCTGCTCACAGGGATCGTTTCAGAAAAGGATCTTCTGTATGCCCTGCCCCCCGTCGATGAACCGGTCAGCTGGGTGGAGGCAAGTGTCCGCGTGGCTTCTCTTCCCGTGGAACATATCATGAATCGCGATGTCGTCACCGTCTGCCCGGACTGCCCGATCGAAGCCGCCGCGCTGCGGATGGCGGATCACGCTATCGGCGCATTGCCTGTTGTCGAAGAGACAGAATCCAGGCAGCTTGTCGGTATCATTACGGAAACCGACATCTTCAAATTATTCGTCAAGATGATGGGATCCCGCGAACCCGGCGTACGTATATCGCTCGAGATCAACAACCGCAAGGGAGCGCTGGCTTCCCTGTTCAACCGCATCGTCGAGGTCGGCGGCAGCGTAACGACCGTCTGCACTTTTCCGACAGCGTCCCCCTCAAGAATCCGCGTCATCCTCAAGATCCTGGATCTCGACGAGACAACGATGAAGCGGCTGCTCAAGCCCGAGGAAACAGTCCTTGACATACGGACGATGCTGGAACCGCATGCCTGATCAGTGGTAATCGATATCGACTGATTTTCCCGCTGACCGCAGCACTCCCACAAGTTCCTCGATCAGATACTTGCGCAATGAGATGGAAAGCGGCAGGAGCGGATTCTGATACAGAGGATCGACACGCAGCCCGACAATGAACTTGATGTGGTCTGCACCAAGGAGCGCCCGGGAAAGTTCGGCAGCCCCGTTCCTGTCGGCAGGAAGATTGCGGTCGTCTCCTTTTGACTGCCGGAGAAGCTGAATCGTCTGAGAAATAGTCAGGACTCCCTCTGTCACAAGATCAACGCCCGCCATGGACCCCATCGGCGGAACGTCCTTGCGAGCGGTGGCTACATCTACTTCCGCTTCACGACCCGTCTCTCGCGCTACGATATTCGTCGTCGTTCCGCCACAGATTATTCTGAAGCCGGGGGTCTGAAGGAATTCATTGACCACTGCCGAATCGTCGGAACGATCCATCGGAGGACCCGTCAGGACCACACAGCGCCGGAACTCACGCACGACAGCCCCGAGGACTGTTACATCGTCACCCGGATGACCGTCATAGAGTCTGTTTACCTTGTCGATCAGCGCATTGACCGTCTCCTCGACAGAAACAGCGGTTTTCAGACTCGCTGTTACAAAAGCGGCTGCACTGTCCCAGCCCCAGCCGAAAGGAAGATCGTCTCCCAGGCCGGCATATGTGACGCCGTCGCTGATCAGGATCAGGGCATCCCCCTGCGCAAGCTGTACCGTTGCTTTCCGCAGCAATTTGTCCTGCACGAGCTGTTCGGCGTATTCCGGCCTGAGCAGCTGTCCATCATGGAAAATAATGGGGTCCGGATTGTCATAGACAATAAACGTCGTCAGTCCCGTGGGTTGGATATTGACGACCGTGAACGTCGAATAGGCGATGCCCCGTTCAAGATCGATGGGAAGTGTGCGTGACACCGTGCGTACGATTTCCGAGATCGGCATATCGGCCGCAGCCATTGTCAGCATGATCTCTACTGTAAGGTTGCTGAAGATATTTGCCTTGATGCCGCTCCCGAGTCCATCCGACAGGACCATGAAGACGTTCTCATCGGAAGCAGTATACTTGACGGAATCTCCACAGACTTCTTCGCCGTCTTTACAGAGATACCGGTAGTATACGTAGGGCTGCATCACTCCTCTTTGGCGATAGTGTCAATGAGCTGCTGCAGCGACACCCGGGTTTTTGCCATGCCCTCACCCAGCAGGCCGGCGACCTCCTGAATGACACGCATCTGGCTCTCGACGACGGCATTGACCTTTTTGGCTGATTCTTCCCGGATCTTGCGCAGTTCCTCAGACTGCTGTTCCTCCCGCGTGATATCGTGAAAGATAGCTGCCGCCACGTGCCGGTCGCTGACGGGGAAACAGACTTCCCGCACCGTCCGCCCGTAGGAAGGAAAACGCCGGGTCTGGCCTTCGATCACATCCCCGGTCGCAAACGCACGCCGGAAATCCGCGACATCGCCCAGAAGAGGCTCGATGTTCATGCCGACGGCAGACGCAGGGTTCACCATGAACATGGAACAGAAGGAAGGATTAACGACCAGGATGCGCAGTTGCTCATCGACCACGACGAGCGCATTTGGATCGCGGCGCCACAGTTCCCGCCACAGATTGTCTTCAGTTCCCTCTGCCATGGTCAGCTCCTGACAATGAGCGGAAGGATTTCGCGCTCAAAGACTTCTGCTGCATTCTCGACGGTGACATTGTGGATGACCCGTCCATCGATCTTCACCGGGACCGCTTCGGTACACAGGCCCATGCAGAAGGATCCTTTGATCTGTACCTCATCCTGCAGCTGATGCTCCTGGATCTTTTTGCGGAATACTTCCACGATCGGCTGCGCCAGTTTGAGGTGACAGGCACTGCCCATACAGACGCATAACGATATCACGATGCTTCCTCCTTTTCAATGCAGACCGGGACTCCTTTACAGGCAGGCGTACGTGAAGACCGGATCTCCGCGACCGCATCAACACGCCGCGTGGTCGGCAGCTCTCCCCGCGTACTGCGAACGTACAGATGACCGCCCATCTCCGTCATAGTCTCACCCCCGTTTCAACTCCTGTTTTATTCAGTATACCCGTATCTTCCCTCAAGAGCCATAATAGAAGAAAATGACCGTTTTATAAAGTTTGAACCAACCGCTGTGAACAAAGGCGCGGGTCGCCAAGTCAAACGGTTGTGAAACGGAAGTTCCGGCTGCCCTCCGGTAACTTCCGTTTCCTTTCTCCTCAACATACCGGCGCAACCCGGTCAATGGAGAGTTGCGCCGGTATGGTGGTTTGCCGGCCGCAACCCGACAAACCTTTTCTCCTCCTTCAACATGAAAAGCGTCATGGCTCAAGATCATGACGCTTTTCATCTCTTCTCATGATCATGGTTGGCTTCCGTCTGTCTGCGTACAGGAGGAAATGATGCTGATAATCGTCAAACAACTCCTGCACAATTCTGTTGCTGTTATGATGTATTTACCATACTATTCGTTTACTACATCGCATTGGCGTTGACAAAAAAACAAACAAGTTATACCATGATGCAGCAGGAAACGGAGGTGGGGTACGGAACTGACAGAACTTGGTATTCCAGATACCATGAAACATGCGGGGGCGCTTCGCGGCCCTTTTCAGATGTCATTGGACATCACCAACCGGTGCAATTTTCGCTGTCTCCATTGTTACAACAGAAGCGGTGAAAATCCTATCATTGATGACGAACTGACAAAAGACGAAATTCTTTTCTCCCCCGGGTAAAAGATCTGTCGTAAGAGAAGCTATCCCACTTACCGGCAGAAAGAGAGGAGGCATTGGTATGAAGAAGATACTGGCTGTTCTGGTGATCCTGCTGATTACAGGGATCGTGCTTACGGGGTGCGGGGCGACGGCACTGAAGGAAAGCGACGTAAGTTACGCTGATGCAATGGTTGAAAACACCCTTGTCGCCGAGAACAAGAAAGACTATGACCTGTGGACGAAGGACATGGGCGATGAGATGCTCAAAGCTGTTCCGCAGGACAAGTTCGAGCAATCGCTCCTGGAGCCGATCCAGGGGAAGATCGGAACGTATGTGGCCGGATCCAAGAAATTCCTGGCAGCAGCCAGATCACAAGGAACTGTCATCGTAGAGTATAAAGCGAAGTTCACGGGCGAAGACCAGGTCACGGTCAAGATGACGTTTGAGGAGGTCGGCGGCCAGGAAAAGATCGTCGGGGAGTGGTACGACTCTGCAAAACTGCGGGGTAAGTGACACTGCAGCGGAATTGAAGGTACAGGGATGACAGTGCGACTCTCTTCGATCGTTTTCCTGACGATCAGTCTGCTTCTGAGCGTTGTTTTTCCCATTGTAGCGACAGTCGTTCTGCATGTAAAACTGCGGTTTGCCTGGAAGTCGGTGTTTGTGGGCATTCTGGTGTTCCTGGTATTCCAGCTGCTCACCAGAATTCCTGTGCTGACATATCTGAAGAAAACGGCGCAATATGCAGCACTCAGTATCACTTCCCCGGTCAGCCTGATTCTGCTGGTTGCTTTTTCGGCCGGACTGTTCGAGGAGACGGGGCGGTACATCGGGTTCCGTTTCCTGCTGCGTGACTTTCAGGACTGGCGTAGCGGCATTGCATATGGACTCGGGCATGGAGGACTGGAATCCCTGTACATCGGGATAACGGGTTTTCTGAAGTATGTTATCTTCTCCGTGATGGTCAACACTGGAAGAACATCCTCCGTTCCAGCGTCTGCCATCTCCGCGCTGACCAGTGCAGCGCCTCCGACGCTTGTCGTCGGCGGGATCGAACGGGTACTGGCTCTTATCGTGCAGATCGGCATGTCGCTCGTAGTCGTCTATGGTATCCGGACTCACAAACCTGCGTTCTTCCTTCTGGCGATTGTGCTGCATACGCTCCTGGATTTTGGCGCACTCCTGTTGGCGTCTGCCGGTGTGCTTTTCTCGGAGCTGTACCTGGCGGTATTTGCTGCAGTAAGCCTGGCCTGGGTCTTCCTGTCG
>CAZEWU010000062.1:0-6749 GCA_964516155.1 uncultured Caldisericota bacterium | reverse complement strand
AGGATCATGCGCGCAACGATATTGATGAGGATCGCGAGGACGAACAGGATGAGTCCGAGTTCAATGAGAGACGAGACATAGAGGGGGGACGTTGCCTCCAGGAATTGATTGGCAATTGCCGAAGCCAGGGTGTTCCCGGGAGAAAACAGGTTGTGCGGCAGTTTCATGCCGTTACCGATCACCATCGTCACGGCCATGGTCTCGCCCAGCGCCCGGCCGAGGGAGAGAACAAGTGCGCCCACCGTGCTCTTGCGCACATAGGGCAGCTCAACGTTCTGGATCGTATCCCATTTTGTTGCGCCGAGCGCAAGCGCCCCCTCCTTGAGTTCATTGGGAACAAGCAGCAGAGACTCCAGGATGAGGGAGGCGCTGAAAGGAAGGATCATCAGCGCAAGAAGCAGAATGGAGGCAAGGAGTCCGACTCCGGTGGTACCGCTGGCAACCAGTTCCGGGCTGTGGACGAGCCGCCCGAACCAGACCTCGAACCTGCCCACGATCGGCACCAGGACAAAGAGTCCCCAGAGACCGAAGATAACCGACGGCAGCCCGCCCAGCAGGCTGATAAGATACTTGATGGGTTCTGCGGCTTTCTTGCCCGCATAATCAGCCAGGAAGATCGCGATCCCCAGCGCAAACGGCGTCGAAAGGAGCAGCGCGCCGAACCCGGTCACGAGTGTCCCGACGATCATGGGCAGCGCGCCGAATTTTCCGGTCACGGGGTTCCAGTCGCTGCTCCACAGAAAGTGCAGGCCAAACGTCGCGCGGGAGACACGCGAAGAAACAAACAGCTCGGTCAGGAAGAGGACGATCGTCAGGACGAGGGCAACGGCCGCGATGATCGTCGCGGCGGAAAAGACATGCTCGCGTGCCAGTTCCCGCCGATCGTTACGGGATCGCAGAACCATCATAGGTCATCGACTCCACCAGGTTCATTGCCTTCTGGACGATTGTCTGTGGCAAGATTGCATAAGACAGTCCCTCGTTGATTTTCTGGCCGTCATGAAGGACCCAGGTCAGAAGCTTCTTGAGAGCCTGTGCCTGCTCCAGCGTATGTCCGCCGTACTTCTGTTCGCGATAGACCAGGATCCAGGTAAGCGCGCTGATCGGATAGGCGTTCGTGCCGGGCATGTTGACAAGGAGAACGCGCAGATCATCCGGCAGTGCGACATCCGTCGCCGCAGCTGCAGCGGATGCAAGGCTGGGAACGATGAAAGCGCCTGCAGCGTTCCTGATTGCCACAGTCGGCATGCCGGTCTGCGCAGCATAGACAAGTTCGATATATCCAAGCGACCCTCTGGTCTGGGCGATCATGCCGGCAACGCCGTCATTCCCTTTGCCGCCGATGCCCGCAGGCCAGCTGACAGATTTTCCGGCTCCGACCTTCTGTTTCCAGACAGAACTGACGGATGACAGATAACTGGTAAAGATGGATGTCGTCCCGGAACCATCAGAACGATGGACGACACTGATGGTGAGATCGGGAAGCGTGATACCGGGATTGAGCGCAGCGATACGGCTGTCATTCCATTTGGTGATCGTCCCCAGAAAGATTGCGGCGATCGTCGGTCCGTCCAGTTTCAGCGCCGGCTTTCCATCGAGATTGTAGGAGAGAACGACGGCGCCGATGCAGGTGGGGATATGCAGGACGGGGGCTCCCATCGCCGCTTCCTCCTGCGCAGTCAGAAAAGCATCCGACGCCCCGAAGTCCACAGTCTTATCGGTCAGCGCCTTGATGCCGCCGCCTGAACCGATACCGTTGTAGTTGACCTTTGTACCCGTTGCTCCGTGATAGGCGTCAAACATCTTAGAGTACAGCGGGTAAGGAAACGTTGCCCCGGCCCCTGTCAGCTCTGTGGAACCAGATTTTCCGGTTCCGCCGCAGCCGGCGATAAGAGCCAGCACAAGGAACAAGGCCATGCTGCCGATTATTGCGGAGAAACGGCGCCCCTGGTTCATCTGATCCTCCTGAATACTTTTCTACAGAAATAGAGTACCAACGGTTGGTTAACAGAGTGTATGAATTGTATTAAGATTCTGTTAAGAACAGGAAGGTGCCGACGCTCCAGCCATAGCCGGGGCGTCGGCACCGAAGAAAAAGAAAGTCAGATGACGAGAGGTCTAGGGAAGAGGCGCCTCTCCATAGGTCAGGGAACTGATGAGTTTCTGTGCCTTTTGAACGGCGGGCTGCGGCAGTTTGCCATACCCGAGGCCTTCGTTCACGGCCTGTCCATTGCCCATCATCCATGAGAGGAGATTTTTGAGAGCGATTGCCTGTCCCAGCGTGTGGCCCTTGTAGTTCTGATCACGGTAAACAATGACCCAGGTGAACGCCGAGATGGGATAGGCCTGTGAGTCGCTGCTGTTCATCAGCAGGATCTTGAGGTCATCAGGAAGCGCGACATTGGCCGCGCGGCTGGACGATGCGAGTGATGCGGTGATGAACTTTCCCGATGAATTCTCGACGGCCGCATAGGGAAGTTTGGCATTGATCGCATAGACCAGTTCAACATAACCAAGGGATCCCTTGTTCTGTGCAACGATCCCGGCGATACCGTCGCTTCCCTTGCCGCCGAGTCCATTGGGCCAGCTGACAGATTTCCCTGCGCCGACTTTGGTCTTCCATTCCGAGTCCGCTGCTGCCAGGTAGTTCGTGAAAATGGACGTTGTACCCGATCCATCCGAACGGTGAACGGTCGTAATAGCAAGGTCGGGAAGTTTAACGCCGGGATTGAGCGCAGCGATACGGCTGTCGTTCCATTTGGTGATCTTGCCGAGGAAGATATCGCCGATCGTCTTGGCATCAAACCGGAGCGTCGGCTTGCCGTCAAGATTGTAGGTCAGGACAACGGCAACGACACAGGTCGGGACATGGATGACCGGGGCTCCGACGGCGGTAGATTCCTGATCGGTAAGGAAGGCATCTGATGCTCCAAAGTCCACTGTCTTGTCTGTAAGTGCCTTGATGCCTCCACCTGAGCCGATACCCTGATAATTGACACGGGTCTTCGCCTGGACGGCATAGCCGTCAAACATTGTCTGATAAAGTGGGAGCGCTGCAGTACTGCCGGCGCCGGAAAGCTGCGTGGCAAGTTTGATGCTGACAACGGGAAGAGTGATCGTGACAGTCGCTGTACGACCATTTCCGGCATTCTTTGTTGTGCTGACTTTGGCGCCCATCTGCTCGGCGACAAACCGGATAGGCACGAAGGTAAGACCATTACGGATGACAGGTTTTGTATCGAGCGTCACTTTCTTGCCGTTGACCTGCGCGGTGGTGGAACTGAGCGACAGGGTGACAGCTGTGAGAGCGGTATCGCTTTTCGGCAGCCCAAGGTTGACCTGGGTGACTTTTCCGCTGGAGGTCGTCGTGAAACTGACGCCGGCGCCCATCTGCTCGGCGACAAACCGCACAGGAAGCATTGTACGTCCGCCGGCAACGAACGGGGCGGCACCGAGTTTGACCGATTTTCCATCAACGGTTGTCGATAAAGAACCAATGGTCAGGATGATTGTTTTAGCAGCAGCTTTTGCCGGCCGAATGCCGGGAACAACGATTCCGGCCGCGACCATCGCCAGCACAAGCATAGCGGCAAGCAACTTTCTTCCTTGAACCAACATATCCACCTCCATAAACGATAAACCCTTTCATCGGGTTTCCAACTCTAGTATGGAGGGAAATATTGCCGCCGTATTCAGCTTGTGTTAATACCCCGTTAAGACCTTCCAGCCCTTCTATTTGACAGTCTTATCCTGCCAGGTGAGTTGCCCGAGGATATTCAATGCCGCCGTCCGGACGCTCGTGGGGAGAGCGCTGTAATGAAGGGTCTCCACAAATGCCTGTCCATCCCCCAGCATCCATTTGATGAGCTCATTGATAGCGGAGGCACGTTCCCGGGGACGGTTATCGTAAGATTGTTCCCGGTAGAGAACCAGCCAGGTAAAACTGACGATGGGATAGGTGGCAACGCCGGGACGGTCCAGCAATGTTCCCTGCAGGTCCAGCGCAAGGTCTGTGGGAACAGCAGCCTGTATCGCTGCCACGCTCGGCTTGACAAAAGCCCCCGAACGGTTGCGCAGTGCAACGCAGTTGAGATTGGACAGCACAGCGTAGGAGTATTCCAGATAGCCGATGGCTCCGCTTGTCTGGCGGATCATGGCCGCCATACCGGCGTTTCCTTTGGCACCGACGCCGGCCGGCCATGCCACGAACAGTCCCGATCCCACGGTATCTTTCCAGCTCTGATCGGCCGCTGCAAGATACGTTGTGAAGATGCCGCTGGTGCCGGAACTGTCGGCACGGTGAATGACCACAATAGGCTTCGCCGGAAGATTGAGCATCGGGTTGACGGCGGCGATCCGTGCGTCGTTCCAGCTCTTGATCTTGCCACGGAAGATCGCTGAAAGAAGCGCAGCGTCCATGCGTACCGCAGGGTTTCCCGGAAGGTTGATGCAGACTCCGACTGCACCAAGACAGGTAGGTATCTGCAGGATAGATCCAGGCAGACGCGCCTGTTCCTCGGAAGTCAGCAGGAGATCAGTCGCTCCGATATCGATCGTGCGGTCTTCCAGCGCGCGGAGTGCGCCCGCCGAGCTGATCGCGCCATAGACGGTTTTGGTCTGAGACTTCTGATACCAGACATCAAACTGCTTGGTATAAAGGGGTTCTGCAAATGTCGATCCGGCGACGGCCAGATCTTTGACAGGCTGACTGGCGGCCCGGTTGCAGCCGGTGCCGACGACCAGCAACATGCACAAAGCAAGAGCGGTGGCAACTGCTATTCGTTTCATGCGTCCTCCTTTCTGGACACATCGGACGGAACCGGTGATAATGGCTTGCGAGGTCCGAGGTTCTTTGGGACGCGGATCGTAAAAGTCGTTCCGCTCCCCACAGTACTGTCTACTGTAATGATGCCATTATGCGCCAGAACGATACGCTTAACAATAGCAAGCCCAAGGCCGGTCCCGGTTCGGCCACGATCGGTCGAGCACGAGTAGAAACGTTCAAAGATGCGCGGCAGGTCCGGCGCAGGAATCCCTTCACCGGTATCGGTAACGCTCAAAATGATATACAGCATCTCCGATGCCGCCGACACTGTTATCGTGCCGCTCCGGGTAAAACGATAGCTGTTCTCGATAAGATTGATGAACATCTGCAACAGCATGAGACGGTCCCCGTACAGGAACCTCCCATCGCTTTCGATATGAAACAACAGGGGAATGCCGTGCTCCCGGGCCTGTTTCTCAAAAAGCTCCGAGAGGTCCGTCTGAAGTTCCTTCATATCGACCAGTTCGATTTCCGGAGCACGGTTTTCCATCCGTGACAGAAGAGAGATATCAGACGAAAGAGCGATAAGACGGTCAACGTTGCGCTCAATGATCTTCAGGTACCGTGTATTGCCCGGTTCTTCGTGCAGAAGTTCCAGGTATCCGCGGATAGCCGTCAAAGGCGTCTTGAGCTCATGCGAAGCATTGGCAACGAAATCGGCCTTCATGCGCGGCAACGTCATGGCCTCCGTGATGTCCCCCAGAACGACAAGGAGGCGGTGGTCCCGCTGAGGAGTATCAGCCAGTTCCTGGACACTGCAGGCGTAGTATCGGTCACGGTCCTCAGCAACAATGGACTGAGGTTTATGTTCAGCACGGCATCGGTCGATGGCGGCCAGACAATCCGGAATGTCCACCAGTTCCGCCAGATGATGACCGGTCACAGACGCCATACCCGCAGCGAATGTTTCCTCAAAGCGATGATTTACGGAAAGGACGGCACCGTCGCCGTCCAGAATGATGATGGATTGCGGGACCGACTCAAGGATAGCGGAAAGCGTGGCGGACTGGGAACGTTCGCGCCCGAGGAGATCTTCACTTTCCTGGAGAAGCGCATAGCTCGCCTTCTGAGCCCGTCCCACTTCGCTCACGTCGGCGCGCATGGCGAGTCCCGCCAGGCTCCCGATGGAGCGCCGTTCCAGCGCATCGGCAAGTTCTGCGACCGGTCTGGCCGCCCGCTGTGTCAGAACAACCGCGAGCAGCATCCAGATCCCTCCTGCCATCAGCAGCACAAGCAGGGAAACAAACATGGTCGATTCTGCAAGCTGCCAGGGCAGGTTTTCCCCGGAACTCGCAACGGCGAAGCCCGCCAGCGACCCATTCCGATATACTGCTACACAGACCGCACGCTCACGTTTCCCGGATTCAATACGATACGACGAAGCGCTGCCGGTCCCGCTCTTCAGTGCCTGCTGGACTTCCGGCTCATGCAAGCGGTTGGAGACACGAGCCGGGTTAACTGTCGAATCTGCGACGGCGTTCCCCTTTGCATCCAGAAGAGTCAGCCGGAGGTCCGCTGCGACCGCATCACCGGTCGGCAGCGGCGGCAAAATCCCATCTCCCAGGCTCTTCCGGTAGTCGTCGGCAAGAACAGCCGCCGTTGTCTGCAATCTTCGCGCTTCCCCGGCGGCTGCCGTCTGATGAAGCGTCACGATCGATACGACGGCAGCGGTTCCCAGGACAAGCCCGGCGACAACAAGCGTGACCGCCAGCAGATGACGGGCGTAAGGACGGCTCCGGATCACTGTTCCTCCTCGTCAATATAGTATCCGAAACTGCGGGACGTGCGGACAAGATGTGCAGCGTTCCCAAGTTTATGACGGATAGCGGTGATATGGACATCGATGACGCGGTCGCTAGCTTCCGTTTCACCGGTCGCTTTCAGCAGATCGTCGCGCGTCACAACACTGCCGCGCTGCTGTACG
>CAZEWU010000061.1:0-6770 GCA_964516155.1 uncultured Caldisericota bacterium | reverse complement strand
CGCTCGCTGAGGAGACGCTGCTCAAAGATCATGGCGCTTTGTCTGTTCGTATGAATACCGGCATTCTGAGGAGTGAGCTGGCTGGTTTCTCAGCAACGCTTCTTGTCCGTGAACTGCAGGCGCTCTCGTGAATGTTTTCATTTACACGCTTGGCTGCAAGATTAATGAGGTTGATTCCGAACTGTATGCTCAGGAACTCCGGAAGCTCGGGGCGGACGTCGTGAACACAATGGAGACTGCCGACGCTGTTATTGTGAATTCCTGCTGCGTGACGAACCGCGCGCAGGCGCAGAGCCTTCAATTTGCACGACGGGTGCTGCGCCTGCGTCCCGGTGTTCCCGTCTACCTTACCGGCTGTGGTTCGGCTTTGCTTGCCCTGAGCCATCACAGCGCTCCTGCCGGAGTCACCATGATCTCCATGCGCGATCGTGCCGCGGTGGCACGCAGGATCGCGGGGGAGGAAGTCTCCGGAACCACGGACGTTCCCTGGATCGATGAACGTATCTGCGGCGCCAGCCGGCGGAATCGTGTGGATGTCCGCGTACAGGAAGGCTGTAACAATATGTGCACCTACTGCATCGTTCCGTTTGTACGGGGGACGCAGCTTGTGTCAAAGCCTCGTGTTGCGGTAGTTCATGAGATTCTGGACCTTGGGCGTGCCGGAGTAAAAGAGGTCGTGCTGACTGGGACGGAGATCGGGAAGTACGATGATGCCGGGGCGAAGCTGGCGGACCTGGTGGAAGATCTGATCTCAGGGCTGCAGGGCGCAGGGCTGCCAACGCGTATCCGTCTCAGTTCTCTCAACCCTGACGGTGTTACTCCTGCTCTGGAGAACCTGTTCAGGAACTATCCCGGAGCGCTCTGTCCGCAGCTTCATGTTCCATTGCAGAGCGGCAGCGATCGGATCCTGCAGTACATGCGCAGGCCCTACCGGGTCCAGGATCTGTTTGACCTGGCCGGGCGGTTGCGCGCAGCGACTCCGTTGTTTACATTGACGACCGATATCATTACGGGATTCCCCGGCGAGGATGAATGTGATTTTCAGGAGACGCTGGATGCTGTCGAACATGTCCGATTCGCCAAGGTCCATGCCTTTCCATATTCTCGACGGCCGTTTACCCCTGCTGCGGACAGAAAGTGGCAGGTTCCGGTGAATGTTGCACGGGAACGGGTTCATCGCGTTCTCAATCTGGCGGAAAGCAGCGGCCTGGCTTTCTCGAAGGAATTCATTGGCCGTAGCGTCACGATTGTCTCTGAAAAGAGTTCCCCCGGAGCCGTCGAGGGCTATTCAGAATACTATCTGTGGACCAGGGCGCGCGTGCCGGATGGTCAGGTCGTGGAACATGATCGTTTTGTGGAGGCTGTCGTTGAAAACAGCGCTGTTGAAGGAGACCGCGTCGTATTATCCGGCCGGGTCAGCATATGAGTGAAACTGTTCCGGACGACTGTGTCTTTTGCCGTATAGAACGCCATGAAATCCCGGCGCAGTTTGTCTACGAAGATGAATATGTGTTCGTCATTAAAGATCGGGCGCCCAAAGCGCCGGTCCATCTCCTTGTGATTCCGCGGAAGCATATTATGCGCATCGATACGCTGCAGCCGGAGGACGATAGGCTTCTGGTACACATCTTTGAGGTCATCCGGCATCTAGTTGCCGAGTACCATCTGGAAGCCGGATACCGGGTCGTTATCAACTCCGGCCGGGATGGCGGACAGACTGTCCCCCACCTGCATGTGCATATCCTGGCGGGGAAGCATCTGGAATTTGAATAGCGCCTGTTCAACCAGAAACCTCTTCTGACGGGAGATCAAGTTGCTGCAGGATCTCTGACAGAAGAACGCGGGCGCCGTCTTTGTCCAGGGGCTTGTTGTTGTTGCCGCATCGTGGCGAATAGACGCAGCTGGGACAGCCGTCCTTGCATGGGCAGTCCGTTACCCTGTCCAGCGCCAGGCGGACGACGTCGCGGAAGTGCCGGAATCCCGCTTCGGTCAGGCCGACACCGCCGATGTGGCCGTCATAGACAAAAATGCTTGGTTTAAGCGTGTCCCGGTGCAGGACAGTGGAGACACCGCCGAGGTCGCGGGGGTCGCACAGGACAACGATGGGCATGAGAGCGATGAGAAGATGCTCTGCTGCGTGAAGGCTCCCCGCGATATCATAGCCTCCTTCCTTCAGGCGGGCGAGGATGGGATCGGAGATGGTGATCCATAGTGCCATCGTATCAAAGTCCATTTCCGGTGTCTCAGCATACTCCCGGCCTATTTCCGTTTCGACGTGGAAACTCTTCTTGATGAACCCGACTGTCTGCTCAGTAACGAGAACCTTTCCGAAGGAAAGCTGCATATCTCTGTAGACATGGTGTTTTCGCTCTTCCTGAATAACGACGTCGCTGCGGATAAGAGCATCTGTGTAATAATTCTGCGTTGTCGGAGTCGCATGTACTACCTGCTGGTCGTGATCGTCATCCAGGACGAGATAGGAATCTCCCTGGTGCAGAAAAACAGCACCGGGGTAGAACTCCTCAATGACTTTGTAGGCGTCGGCTTCCTCCAGGATCTGGCCATCTTTCTGGTTGATAATGTGATATCTCTTGTCAGACAGCGTACGGAGATTCACGAAACGATGCGGATACGTTTCGGTTGACACCAGGAAGGATGAGCGCGGACGCAGTTTTCCTTCTTTGCAGAGACGCTGAACTGCGGCGGCGTAGCCCGGACCGAAATAATCCCCGTCGATGTTCTCCCGCAGCGGCAATTCGTATGAAGCACATCGCAGATGAGCATCCAGGACGTACTCATTGTCCGGATTGATCGCCGGGGTCCCGAATTTGCGTGACGACAGAAACGCGGGAGTCTGGACAACATACTGATCAAGCGGATTGGAAGAAGCGACGAACAGGGAGAGGGAGTGGTCGCGTTCCCGCCCTGCGCGCCCCATCTGCTGGAACAGACTGGTCACAGATCCGGGATACCCCGCTGTAATCGATACATCCAGGTGACCGATGTCGATCCCGAGTTCAAGTGCATTCGTCGCGATGACGCCGGTGAGGGTCCCTGAAGCAAGACGATGCTCGACACCCCGCCGGACGGCCGGAAGATATCCTGCGCGGTACGTTGCAACAGTGTCAGCAATTGCCGTTCCCTTTATGGAACCGGCATCGCGGATATATTTATAGAGGAGTTCTGTTTCCCGGCGCGACTTCGTAAAAACGATTGTCCGTACATTCTCCTGGATTGCTTGCCGGAACAACCAGAGCGTTTCTTTCATGACGCTTTTCCGGATGTTATTTTGTTTGTCGACCAGCGTTGGATTGAACAGGATCAGCGTCTTTTTTCCTTCCGGCGCCCCTGAAGAATCAATCGATCGGACCAGCTCGCCGGTCAGCCGCGTGGCAAAGGCGCCGGGATTATCAATCGTGGCGGATGTAATAATGAAGGTCGGGTGAGCACCGTAGAAATTGGCCAGTCGACGCAGACGACGTATCACAAGAGCCATGTGAGACCCCAGGACGCCATGATAGTAGTGCCCTTCATCGATGACGACGAAGGCAAGTCCCCGCAGGAAACGCGACCAGTTTTCGTGATAGGGAAGCATGCTGTAATGCAGGCTGTCTGGGTTGGACAGCAGGAGACGACCGAATTTGCGCAGTTGCCTTCTGCCGTCCTGATCTGTATCGCCGTCGTAGACGGCGGTATTGACTCTTTTCATACAGCGTTCCATTTCCTGGAGTTTTCCAAGTTGATCTTCAATGAGCGCTTTTGTGGGATAAAGGAACAATGCTGTCGCTCCACGATGGATGAGAAGGTGATTAAGAACCGGCAGTTGAAAAGCAAGGCTTTTGCCGCTGGCGGTGGGACTTACTACAGTTGCATTGTACCCTTCTGCCACGGTATCGTAACATGTTCTCTGAAAGGTGTAGAGGTCGGTTACTCCATGGTCGGCGAGATCGGCTGCAAGATCCGGATCAATATTATCCGGCAATGGAGCATACTGCGCATTGTGAGCATCAAAATCGATTCTCCCGACGATCTGCCCGTCGTATTCCGGAGAAGCTGTCAGTTCATGCAACAGAAATTGCAATTCATGTTCGGTCATGATGTCAGTGTACTAGCAATCTGACCAAAAAGAAAAGCGCGTGAGATTCCCCACGCGCCTGGGTTGCACCAGAATATCGAGGAACAGGCCTAGCCGTTCTCTTCTGTAATCTTCTTGAGCTCTTCCTGTTTGGCGGTGATCTGGCTCAGAAGATCGTTTACGGTCGTCTGAACTCCAGTGAATACAGCCGTGATTTCCTCGGCTGTTTTTCCCTGCTCCATCATGGCGTAGACATTGATGCCAAATTCCTCTTTGGCGTCCTTGACCTTTCCCTGAAGTCCGGAGATGTCCATTTTAATCTTCGTGCTCGAGGCCAGATCTTTTGCTCCGTCTGCAACCTTGTTTGCGGCACTCTTTAATTTATCCATCCAGTTATCTGCCATGGTTCCTCCTCATAAAAAGCTCTATCTGTCAGCTTTATATCGTGGACCGGCGAGCTGTCGCAATACGACCATTGCATTCGGTGCTGCCAAAGCGTTGCAGCACATGCCCGGTTTTACATCTGAGTTCTAAGTTGTGCAGCCGCCTTGCGGATCTCAATACGCAGACGGCCCAGGTTTACTTCTGAATTTGTAAGAACGACAAGAAATGCATCGGGCAGATCAATCATGAATGCCTTGCCCTTGTCGCTCTCAAGTGTAATCATGTTGATCGTTCCAATAGACATAATGCCGGATGTCGTAGCTGCACTCTGAAAAACGCTTGCAGCCATACCAGCGACGGATTCCTCGTCCTGATCGAGAGCGGTTGCTATAACAAGGCCATCCTTGCTTACAACAGCACTTCCGGTAACGCCTGCTTCCTTGTTCAGGGATCGCAAGATTTCATCCATGATGCCTCCTCATCTTCATCCTGCTACGTCGCAAGGAATCGATGAAATAAGCTTGCTACGTCGCTGTCCTCCTTCATTGTATGAATGATGAAATACAAGTCAACGGCAATATGCGTACTATGATATGCAAAGAGAAATGTTGGCCTCGACGGTCTATTCTTGGATTGCTCGCTTGCCAGAAGCGGTTTTTTCTGATACAATTGCCATGCATGAATACACACGTCCGGGATTTCGGAGAGTTCCGTTTCGACGGTACTCCGTAAGTTGAACGGACGGAGGTAAAAAACTAACAGGAGGTTGTATTGTGGCAGTCGTAACAATGAAGTCCCTGCTCGAAGCAGGTGTGCATTTTGGTCATCAGGTGAAACGGTGGGACCCGCGCATGAAGAAGTTCATTTTCACGCAGCGGAACGGTATTCATATCTTTGACCTCAAGCAGACAGTTGCCAAACTTGATGAGGCATACTCTTTCCTTTCCAAGGTTTCTCACGAGGGCGGGAATGTTATTTTTATCGGCACCAAGAAGGCAGCTCAGGATATTGTCCGCGAGGAAGCGACCCGTGCTGGTGCTTTCTATGTTAATGAGCGCTGGGTCGGCGGTCTGATGACAAACTATGCGACAGTTCGCAAGAGCATCGAGCATCTCAAGGAGATTGATCGGCTTGAAGCGGACGGGGCGGTCGAGGCCATGGGGATCAAAGAGCGTACCAAGACTCTCAAAGCCAAAGCCCGGCTGGAGAAGTTGTTCGGTGGTCTGCGTACGATGAATGGTCTTCCGCGTGCAATTTATGTCATTGATACGCACAAGGAACACAGCGCTATCATGGAAGCTCATGCCCTGAATATTCCGGTCGTCGCCATCGTTGATACAAATTGCAATCCTGATGAAATCGATTATCAGATTCCAGCGAATGACGATGCTATCCGTTCGCTGCGCCTTATTACAAAGCTCATGGCCGATGCAATTATCGAGGGACGTGAAGGCGTCCAGCAGTCGGAAGGAACTGAGGAAAACACTACCATGGCTGATTTGGCGGATACCGGTGCAAAGAAGAATGAGGAAAAAGTGGTAGACGCTGAAGCAGAAGACGACTCTGAAGAAGAGAGAGAGGTGAAGTAATGGCAACCATCAACGCAGAAGACGTCAAAGCCTTGCGTGCGCGTACGGGATCGGGTGTTCTTGATTGCAAGAAGGCTCTTGATGCTGCTGACGGGAATGTGGACAAAGCTATTGACATTCTCCGTGAGCGTGGATTGGCCAAAGCTGTCTCCAAGTCTTCTCGTGAAGCCGGCGATGGCGTCATTTTCTCCTATATCCATGCCGGTGGCAGGCTTGGCGTTCTGCTGGAACTGAATTGTGAGACCGATTTTGTTGCAAGGACCGATGATTTCCTCTCTTTGGGCAAGGAAATCGCTATGCAGGTTGCGGCAACTGATCCAGCATACGTTCGGCCGGAGGATATTCCTGCAGCTGTCATCGAGCATGAAAAAGAAGTTTATCGAACGCAGCTTGCTGATGAGAAGAAGCCTGAAAAAGTCTGGGACAAGATCATCGAGGGTAAGCTGGAGGCATTCTACAAGGAAAACTGCCTCATGAAGCAGCAATATATCAGAGATGAAAGCAAGACAGTTGAAGAGCTGGTCAAGGGGATGATCGCCAAGACCGGTGAAAACATCGTGGTTGCACGGTTTGCGCGCTTTGTTATCGGCGGCAATCCCAGCACCTGTGAATAGCATTACCGGAACATAACGTATGGCGGCGTTATACAAGAGAGTGCTCCTGAAACTCAGCGGCGAGGCTCTGAAGGGTAATGCCGCCTCTTCCATTGATTTTTCCGTTCT
>CAZEWU010000060.1:0-6782 GCA_964516155.1 uncultured Caldisericota bacterium | reverse complement strand
CCTAGTTTGTCATAGATCTTCGTGAACTTTGTCCACTGCTCATTGAACTTGCCAAACTCTTTCTCGATAGCACCGACATTCTGCTCGACAGCAAAGGAATCCGTCGCCTCGCGGATGACGGCAAGAATGGCAAACAGCGTAGACGGCGAGCAGATAATGGCATGCTGCGCCAGAGCCCTGTCGACCAGATCGGGGTCGCATTCCTGAATGAACGTGAAAATGGATTCGTTTGGAATGAAGAGCAGAACACAGTCGAGCGTTCCATCTGCTGTATTGATATAGCCCCGGCTGTTGATTTCCTTTACGCGGTCCTGCACATCAGCAAAAAACTTCTTCCTGTACATGTCACGTTCCGTGTCGGTCTTGGCATCAAGCATCTTCACGTAGTTTGTGAGCGGAAACTTGACATCCATGTTGAGACGGAGTTTCTTGGGGAGCGGGAACGTAAAATCAGGAATGTTGCCGGAAGTCTCCTCCGTCTGCTTCGTATAGTTGATGTTGCATATGAATCCCGAAGCATTGAGAACGTCTTCTGCCATACGTTCGCCCCACTGGCCACGCTTCTTTGTGCTCGCAAGTGCTTCTTTGAGGTTTGTCGTGACTTCGCTGAGCCTGTTCGTCTGCGTCGAAGTATCAACAAGTTGCTGAGAGAGCTTTCCAAGCTGACTCTCTTCTTTCTCCCTGAGCGTCTGCATGGTGGTCTGCACCCTGGTAAGCTGCGTATTCATGTTTTCGAGCGACTGGTCAATGAGCGCTTTCTTCCCCTCAATATCCTGTGCCGCCATGTTCTGCTGTTCTGTGAGCTTGCTGGCTGCCGTGCTGATAAGCTGATCGTTGGCAAGAGCAAGAGCCTCCATCGACATGCTCTTGAACGTTGTCGCCGCCTGGTCGCTGAAAGATTTGCTTGCCGTATCGATGATATCCCTGCTCTTGGTCGACAGGACATGACGGAAGATGAGCATGATGACAACGCTGATAATAGCTCCTATGCCAATGCCGATGACAAGTGCTACCGGTGTATTCATGTTGCCTCTCTTTTACCAGTAATATCTATCAGGATCAAGTATATGTCAGTGATCCTGGAATGACAGCATCAGGCCATGGTCTCAACACTTATGCGGCAGCTTGCTGTTACCCGATCACGATCACGGCAGGAGATCGGACATATTTTTTGTAACGAATTTGCGCGGATCTGCTGTTTTTTGCACTTCCGGTCGTATCTTCGGATCGGAACAAACGTTGTATTTCAGCATGCCGGATCCTACCCACTGCGCCAGGAAATGACAGGCGGGAAGCGTTGCAACACACGTCTTCGTTGAGGTTCTGACGTTGTAGAGATACAGATGGGTCGGCGTCTGAGCCTTATCAAAAGCAAAGAGACTGTCACCGTAGTCATAGAAATTCGGGTAGTCATCATAGGCAACAGTTTCGGTAGATGAATCCAGCATCTGAAGATCTTTCGTCTGGAATTTAACATTCTTCGGAAGCGGATAGTCCACTTTTGCAATTCCCGTCAGCGACGCATCAAACTTGATAATGCTGTAATATTGCACGTTCATGGGAAGGTCATCCGAGACCGCTGTCGCGATATATTCGTACGTGGCGAGCTTTCCGCCGGTTTCACCGGGGGTTTCATGCCATGCTCCGTTGACATCGGGAAGGTCCCAGCACGTTCCCTTCGTTGCAGTGCCCCACAAGGTAGCGACAAGCTTCTTCTGCTCAACGGACCAGAGACGCAGAGAAGTGACTTCCCCGGTATTGTCGGCTTGATAGATGATAACATAGCGTCCATCCGGCGAAACGGAAAAATCGAACATGAGAATCCCGGGGATTTCTGACGGATCGATGATTTTTGTAATTTTTCCGGTCGAATCACAGGCGTACAATGGAACTGTCGCCACGAGATGCCCGCTCTTATCGTAACAGTCAATCATATCAGGCATAAAGTATGCCCATCCGGCGTGATATTCTCCGTTGTGAACCCGTCCGATACGAAGCTTGCCAATTGAAGGATCGACGGAGCACCATTTTGTATCAGTAGATCCGCCGATATTCCCGCTATACAACGTGTGATACAATGGCGAATCTGTCTCAAGCGTCAATGCTGTGGACGGAGAAACCATTATCTTCTCGTAATCCTGCGGATGATCCGCCCCCGGCGGCAGATCGCTGATCTTGGCGGTTCTTGAGCTACATCCCGTCATGGCGCAGACAAGCAACAGGATGGAAACAGAAGCTGCGATAGCTATATTTACCTTATGTAACATAATCACTCCTTTTACCCGATCAGCGACGCGAGGCGCAGGAATCAGTTTCTTTGTGCGCACTGCTCTTATCATTATATGCAGCGTGTTTGTATCAGGAATTGATCAATGAAGAATACCCGTCTGATGAACACGATCAGTGATTTTGGCGAACACTGTGTATTCTTTATAGGAGCAGTTCAATTCTTCTGACAACAACGGACTGATCCCGTGAGGAGAGAATATGCTGGAACACCGGAAGCGACGCATACTGGTCGTCTGTCTTGTTGCCGCAACTGCTCTTGCTGTGGCGGTGGGACTCTATTCCCATCACATGAGGACTTCCATGACCCCGGAGCTGCAGCGGTTCTATGTAAGCTATTCTCTGGATGAACTCCAGAAGATGCAGCAGGATGCCGACAGGGGCCTCAGACCAGAGTTGCTCGATCCCGAGAAAGCCGTACGTTCGTTTCTTGAAAAGGGAACATCGGATCAGCCGCCTGTTGCGATTGCAGCCATAGCGCGCGTTCCGGATGAACCATCCGGTACTTCCACGGACATGCTCGTCTACGTTGTCACGCTGCGTGACGGCAGACGGATCAAACTCATGGCGGCACAGACGTCTTTCAGGAGCTCCCATCCGATCTGGGTCGTTGCCTGGTATGGATTCCTGAGCAAGGACGCGCCCATTTCCGCTTATTGAGCAGCCACCACAACGCCGTCGTCGGTGATGAGCAGACCGCTTGCCTGCGAACAATCGCACAATGTCACCATACGCATCGTCTGAACGTTCATCACGGCGCCGCCGCTGCCATCCGGTCCAGCAAGACGCACGAAGACAAGCTGACTAGAGTACTCCTGACTGTTGTCTGTCCTGAGGTCATAGACAGGAAGCTGTTGAAGGCCTGCTGCCTGAAGTGACAGTCCCTGTGCTGCAAGTGCCGTGTCAACGGAAACCCGTATCTGTTCAAGCTGCGAAAATCCCATGTCCCGGGGCGTTGCCGCCATCGTTGCCACAAGCGGCGCATGTTGAGCGACAGCGCCAAGCACATTTCCCGAGCTGCGTTCGACCACAAGCCACGAAGCATCGTCGACATACACGCGGACAGCGCCATGCATCATCGGGCTGCCCGATACAGCCTTGATGCTGCCGCCGGCCTGCAGCGTTATGCGGTGCCAGAACTGCACCCACGAGCCCTCAACGTTCGGTTCTTCACGAGGTTTCCCCATGTTCCTCAGCATACTCGCTGCCGCAACCTGAACAGGCACTGCCGTCCGTACGAGGACAGAAGGAAGCGCAACAGCCGCCCAGGACATGATGATCGCTATCGCCAAACAAACGCCGGCCCTCCTGCGGAACAGCACTTGATGCCGTCGCTGTTCATCCAGGAGTTGCGCACGTCCGATGAGACGCTGAGCGCACTGATCCGACCACGCATCATCAACATCGGACGGTGTTGCAAGGACTTCAGCAAGGGCTTTGTTCAGCATCTTCTCATCCATGAGTCTCCTTTCTGCCTTCCGTAGTGGAAACAACTCCGGCACCGGTTGCCACCGCCAACTCCTCTCGCAGGCACGACCGGGCGTGTGCCAGCGCGTTGCTCACCTGGCGCGGGGTCGACGCAAGAATTTCTGCAATCTTGCGGGGAGGTAATCCGTCAACGCACGAGAGCGTCAGACACGCCTGTTCAAATGGCGACCTTTTCTGTACAGCAGTCCGTACAGCGTCGACAGGAACACAATCCGCATCATCCCTGGCAACAGTCACCGTTGTTGCAGCGCCGGTACGTTCAGCATATCTGCGTTCTATCCCGAGCCGGTGATTCTGTGAGCGAAATGTATTGGCAGCAACCCGGAACAACCACGGAAGGACGGGAACATCCCCATGCGCAAGATCAGGAAGGTGCTCAACAAGCCGGCAGAACGCTGTTTCAGTAAGATCTTCGGCTGTCTCACGGTCAGGAGCAAAACACTCGCAGAACGCAAGAACACGGTTGCTGTAGCGATGATATAAGACCGCGATCGCCTCATGATCTTTCATCGCCTTTTGCACCAGTTCTATGTCGTCTGCATCCTTTCCACACTGTGCCAAACAACCCTCCAACTGCAGTCGTGCAGCAGCATCTGTTTCTTTTTCAGTATATCAGTTTTGCTGCCGATCCGTCGATGAGCGACAACAGTTCGTCCCTCATCTATAAAGAAGACTCAGATAGCCCGGAATTTGCTGATAACTCTCTGAAATCAGCAAAAACAATGGGAAGAGTGTATTCTCTATGAAGGAAGAGCCACGGTCCTCAATGGAGGCGTTGACAATGAAGAAACAGGAAGCAAGGGTTTTCTGGTTAGCAACGACGACGCTTATCATCTGCGCTCTTATTGCAGCAATTATCTGTACACGTTTTCCCGACATTACCAGAGCGACAACGGTGCCGGTGATTCTGAAGTCGAATGGGAAAGCTCTGCTGGCAGCATGGCAGCCAGAAAAAGCAACAATAGCGCTGGGAACGGGGACCCCCATTGCAGCGATGAGCGCGAGTTTCCAATGGGCACGCTTTGCTCAAGCCCCGGGAATGGAGTCTCTGATCTGGTATGGACAAGCAGGCAGTGATGTCGTCAACAATTCCACGGAGTACTCGACCGGACTGACTTCGTGGAATCATCGCATATTGACTCCCCTGACAACAATGATTATTGGTGATTCAAGAAATTCAACCGCCTCATGGTGGAGCGGCAAAAGTACTGCTATCGTCACTGCGCGCTTTTCTTACAAAACAATGAGCGCGTCTCCTTTTGTTGAAATCCCGTATCAGCTGATCGTCGCTGACAGCTCAAACCAGACGCGTTCTATCAGCTTGCCACACGACCCTGTCAGCGCGAAATTCCTGACCGCACGGGGTGACCTGCAGAATGGACTGATTCTCATACAGTGGCAAGCGCATGGCGAATCCAATGGAGCGGTGGAGCATCTCCTTCTTGTTCTCTTCCAAAGTGGAAAAGCATCAGTGCATGATATTCTGCGCGATAAACATTTCAATTCCAAAGATAACAGCACATGGCTTGGAATGGTCCCAGGCGATGATCGTTTTGACTGGTACGCATGTATCGGGCAAACCTTGTATGCGCTGCCGGGAAAACTCAGTGGAGCGAGCAATCATATATGGAAGATAGATCTCAACACTCAGAGCCCCGTCGTGCGCCTTGACCAGACGCTGACCAGTCTTGCAAACAGTCTTCCTTCCGTTGACCCCATGGGAGGCATTTCATTCCTCAGACTGACGTCGAGTGGACCTTACCTTCTATTCACAACGGCAACCAATGTCTGGGCAATCCGGAACGGCACTATCGTCGGGTCTTTAAGTGCCGGAAGCAGAACGCTGTATTCACGATCCGGCAGTCTGTCCATAACGACATCCGTGAGTAACCTGCATGGAATTCTGCTGCCTGAACAGCAGGCAATAAGTTCTCTTGCACCGCGAGAATGAAATCAGTAAAAACAGATCAAACCGTGTATTCTTTATGAAGGGACAGCAACGTTCCCTCGTGGAGGAACCGGCAATGACAAAGCAGGGAATAAGGACAAAGATTCTTTTGTTGGTCATGATTTTGGTCATTATCTGCGTTGTCGCGGCAGGAGCGATGGCATACGCCCGACTTCCTGATATCAGTGCAGAGACGACGGTGCCACTGGTTTTTGAAGTACGGGGGCGAAGCCAGCGATCTCTACTCGGGGCATGGCAACCGGAGAAGGCAACATTAGAGATCGGCGACCGTTCCATTGCCACGGCGAACATGCAGAAGAGAAATGCGCAGTATTTTTCTCGCCTGCCAGGCACAGGAAAGCTCGCATGGTGGAGCGGAAACGCCAATGCAACTATTGTCAAAGATAAACTGAGTCTGAAATCATTGAACAGCAGCGTTGTGGTCCCGCTCACGTCCTATCCGCCCGTCGGCGCAGCAACAGTCTGGTGGTGGAGCGGCCATGGTGTTTCTGTTACAACAGCACGTGTTGAATACAGAACCACTACAGCGCTATCACTGCATATCATACATCGCCTCTTCATCTCAGACGCTACAGGGAAAACGTGTACTGCTGATCTTCCGCAGAACCTTGTAATGGAAGATGGGTTCGCAGCTGTCATCAGCGCAGCCGGAAACTTGCAGGATGGTTTTGTTCTCTTGCAAGGATATGGCAGAGATATGCAGAAGGAATCTCTGTTCCTTGTACGACTTCAAAATGGCAAAGCGGCAACTCATGAAGTGGCTCACGACAGCAATTATGATCCAAAAGATGGCAGCACATGGATCCTGGAACCTGCCAGCGACCCGCCCGATTGGACACGTGCAGGTGACGTCCTCTATATCTCTCCGGGAGTCTCGTATGGCAAGAGCAATCGCATATGGACGCTTGATATCAACGCTGCGCACCCCACCGTACGTCTCGAACAGAACCTCACAAGTCTTGCTGACAGTCTTCCGTCAACGTACCCGCTGGTTGCTCTCGGCCCGGTGGAACGTTTTTCGCTCTCTGCCAGCGGACCG
>CAZEWU010000059.1:0-6794 GCA_964516155.1 uncultured Caldisericota bacterium | reverse complement strand
AGGGAAAGCCGTCGCCATGATTTTCCAGAAGGCCTCAACCCGCACCCGGGTATCGTTCGAGGTCGCAGCTTATGAACTTGGGGCTCATGGACTGTATCTCAATGCCAATGACATGCAGCTCCGACGGGGCGAGACCATCAGCGATACGGCGCACGTCCTCTCACGGTATGTCGCCGGCATCGTGGCACGCGTTTTCTCACACCAGGATCTGATCGACCTGGCCGCCAACGGCAGCGTGCCCATCATCAATGCCCTGTCCGATC
This sequence comes from uncultured Caldisericota bacterium, assembly GCA_964516155.1. Taxonomy (GTDB): domain Bacteria; phylum Caldisericota; class Caldisericia; order Cryosericales; family Cryosericaceae; genus Cryosericum. The sequence goes on along the minus strand of CAZEWU010000059.1, from coordinate 6,531 downwards.
TGAGCCATCCCTGTCAGATCCTCGGGGATCTTATGACAATCCGTGAAAAGAAGGGGGGACTCAAAGGCATCCGCCTGGCTTATGTCGGCGACGGCAATAACGTCGCCAACTCTCTTCTGCTGGGATGCGCCAAGGTCGGGATGAACATCGCGGTCGCATCCCCCAAGGGGTTTGAGCCCAAAGAGGAGATCGTCAGGACTGCTACAGATATCGCCAAGCAAAGCGGCAGCAGTATCCTTGTAACCAATGACCCGATCGTTTCAGTCCAGGATGTGGACGTGATCTACACCGATGTCTGGGCATCTATGGGAGAGGAAGCCGAACATGATGAACGCGCAAAGGTCATGCGGCCCTTCTCTGTCACTTCCGACCTCCTGACACACGCCAAAAAAGACGCCATCGTTCTGCATTGTCTTCCCGCTCACCGCGGCGAAGAGATCACGGACGAAGTCATGGATGGTCCGCAGAGCGAAGTGTTCGACCAGGCTGAGAACAGACTGCACATTCAGAAGGCCGTTCTGGCTCTCCTGCTCGGCTAGTCAACCTTCCTGCATACTCAAGCACAAAGCCGCGGAGAAAACATTCTCCGCGGCTTTTTCATAACCTTTACTGTCAAGGCTCTTCTGTGCCGGAACAACCCTCAGTCTTTCCGACTGCGGAGATAGATCCCCGCTCTCTGGGCAGCGGTAGCTCCATCGGCGACAGCGGTCACAATCTGCTTCAACGCCTTGCGACGGACATCGCCGGCGATAAAAAGCCCCGGTACACCGGATTCCGTCGACTCGGGAGCGATCAGATATCCCTGCTCATCTCCCGTAACAAGTTCCTTCAGCAACTCGCCCGTCGGCACAAAATCCATGGCGACAAATATCCCGGCCACTTCCAGGACACGCTCGCCGCCCTGAAGAAGACGCAGCCGGAGCCGCTCCACCTTTCCGTTTCCTTCGACAGCGGCAGGAGCGGCTCCCGGCACAAATTCAACATTTGATAATGCATGCAGCTGTTCAACGAGGATGGGGGCAGCCTGCAACAACTCCAGAGGATACGCAATATACACCTTGCTGCACCCCCGGGCCAGAACAAGTGCCTCACCGACCGCCGAATCCCCGCCACCAATGACAGCAGTTGGTTTTCCTCTGAAAAATGCCGCATCACAGGTCGCACAGTACGAGAGACCATGCCCGCGGTACTTCGCCTCTTCCTTGACAGGAAGGGCGCGCGGCACAGCACCGGTCGCCACGATAACCGCCCCGGCACGGAACACAACCCCGCCGGCCGTGGCCACTTCGAAACCGGTATCCGACCTGCTCAGAGACAAAGCCTCGTCCGGCAGGAATTCAGCACCAAATCTCTCGGCCTGACGGTGCATGCGATCCATGAGATCCGCCGCGGCGATCCCCTCCGGAAACCCGGGGTAGTTGTCGATCCACTCAGTCGTCAGCGCTAGTCCGCCAATGCTCATGCGTTCCAGCACGACAGGCTTGAGCAATGACCTGCCTGCGTACACAGCCGCCGCCATTCCGGCAGGCCCCGCCCCGATAATCAAAAGATCCGTTCTTCGCTCACTCATGGAATACCTTCCTCTCCCCGGATATATCCAGGAAACTCGCCGGCAGGTGTATCACTACTCCTGTTCCGGGAGATCCATTGCCGCCGCGCTTTCTTCAGAATGCAAGCGCGGCGTCTCGGACCACAGCGCCTCAAGATCGTAACGTTTCCGGATTTCTTCACCAACAAAAAGGTGAAAGAACAGATCGCCAAAGTCCAGGACAAACCATGTGGACTCGGCCGCCGATTCCATCCGCGTCACGGCGCCGGGGTCCAGTTCAATGGACCGATCAAGCCTGCGGAGGATGGCATCCGCCAGAACAGCATTATCCACCGTTGCAACGACAATGAAGTCAAAGAAGGGCGTCTTCTTCCGCACATCGATCACACAAAGATCCTCCGCCCCCATGCTGAGGCATTCCTTGACAATCCTGTTCGCCAGCCGTTTACCGTTCATGAACACCTCATGTGAAAAAATATACTGCAGTGCTGCACAATTATTGTAGAACAACAGGCCGGCAACGCAACGTCCAGGCCTTGCTCCATTGCACAAAACCGGTTTTCAGGTATGATAGAAATGTATTTATACGTGCGTTCTGGATTGTGTTTTTGAGACAGAAAGGCTGGTGATTATGGTGCAAGAGACGTTAGACAAACTCAAGTCCGCCCCGGGGATTCTCGCCGTCATTCTGACAGATCTGGATGGAACAATCCTGTACACCGCCTCCGATATGGATATCGCGCCACCGGTAATTCGCGGCATGATCATGTCCTTTGCGGGATATATGCAGCAGATCGTCACCCAGCTTAACATGGGAAAACTCAGTCAGCTGGACGTCGAGACAACGATCGGCCGCATCATGATGACGCGCGCAGGCGAGGACGTTCTTTCCGTTCTGACTACCAAACAGAGCAATCTTGGTATCGCCCGCATTGCCATCAGTCATGCTGTCAAGGAGCTCTCAGAAGTATCCTGAGCGGAACGTGCAACACTTGACATAGCTGGAGGAATGCAGTGGATCATTATTATCTGACTACGGCCATTTATTATATTAACGATAAACCGCATCTTGGATCTGCGTCGGAAGTCATAGCGGCTGATTTCGTGTCACGCTATCAGCGTCAATCGGGCAAGCAGGTCCTGTTTTCAACGGGAACGGATGAGCATTCTCAGAAAGTCGAGCGTACCGCTCAGATACGCGGACTTTCCGTCGAGCAATATACATCAACTGCCGCTGCATCATGGAAAGCGCTTTTTGACAGGCTTGGCATCAGCTATTCCCGGTTTATCCGCACGACCGATGCAGATCATATGAAGGTCGTTCAGGATATTTTCCAGAAACTGTGCGATACCGGAGATATCTATAAGGGACAGTATGAAGGCTGGTACTGCGTTAAAGACGAGACCTTCCTGCTCGAGTCGGATCTTGTGGACGGCAAGTGTCCGCAATGCGGCCAGCCGGTCCAGCACGTGTCGGAAACCAATTACTTCTTCCGCCTGTCCAAGTACCAGGACGCTTTGCTTGAGTGGTACGAAAAACACCCGGATTTCGTACAGCCTGAGATGCGCTATAATGAACTCCTCAATGTCATCCGGGGAGGATTGCGCGATGTTTCCGTATCGCGGTCCACCGTCAAGTGGGGCGTTCCCGTTCCCTGCGATCCGGAGCAGACGGTCTACGTCTGGTTCGACGCCCTGATCAACTATATAACGGTCGCCGGGTATGGGACGGATCGTTTTGCGAAGACCTGGCCTGCGGACCTTCATCTTATCGGAAAAGACATTACCCGGTTTCACGGGATCATCTGGCCCGCCATGCTCATGGCTCTCGGCCTTCCTCTCCCCCGCCGCATCTTTGCTCACGGCTTCTGGGATTTTGAAGGTGAGAAGATGTCTAAATCACTCGGCAACGTCGTCGATCCGGCTGCTCTTATCGGCAACCTCAGCGAACTCATCGGTATCGACGAGCCAATGGCCGTTGACGCACTGCGTTATTACCTGTGCCGCGAAGGCACCTATGGCCAGGATGTCGATTTTTCAAGCGAACGCCTGCTGCTGAGGTTTAACACGGACCTTGCCAACGATCTCGGAAACCTTCTGAACCGGACGCTCAACATGATTGATAAGTTCCGCGGCCAGATCGCAGGCCAACCATTTATCCCGAAGGCAGAGACCGGTGCTCTCTTTACGGCGACAGTCCAGTCCATCCGGTCCGATTATGACAACCTGCAGTTCTCCGCCGGACTGGAAAAGACGTGGGCCCTTGTCAACACCCTCAACAAAATGATCGAAGACGACAAACCGTGGGTACTTGCCAGAAACAAGGACCTTGCAGCGCTGACGGCCCATCTTGCGACACTCGTGACCGGTCTCTGGTATATCGGGAACCTTCTTGAACCGTGTATGCCTACCGCCGCGGATCGCCTCCTGAAAGCCATCGACCGTCCTCAAGTCATCTGGAGCAAGCTTTCGTGGAAAACGGACGGTCATGAAACGTTCCCGCAGGAACGCTCGGTCGTCCTGTTCCCGCGCATTCAGCGGGAGCAGCTCACCAGATTTCTTGCGGCACAGGCCGCGCGCAAGGATCCTGCCGCCGCCGAAGCAAAAAAGACTCCCGTCGCTGCAGAATCATCGCCGGAGCTTATCGGCATTGATGATGTTGCCAAGGTCCAGCTACGCATTGCAACAGTTCTGGAAGGAGAACGGGTCCCCGATACCGAGAAACTCGTCAAGCTGCGTATCAAGCTCGGCACCGAAGAACGTACTATCGTCGCGGGCATAGGCAAGCACTACGACCCGGCGCTCCTTGTCGGCAAACAGATCGTCGTCGTTGCCAACCTGCAACCCCGGAAACTCAAGGGAATTACATCGCAGGGTATGCTGCTTGCTGCCAGTGCGGGTGATGAAATGGCACTGCTGGCACCGATGTCCCCTCTTCCAAGCGGAGCTGAGATTCATTGAACGAACCGGCATTCATTGATACCCACGCGCATCTCCAGACGGCCGATTTTGATACCGACCGGACCGAGGTTATCCAGCGGTACCGGGATGCCGGCGTCCGGTGGATCGTCGTCCCGGGAACCGATATGGTCTCTTCGGATCTTGCCGGACGACTTGCTCAGCAGGAACCTGATGTTTTCGCCGCCCTTGGACTGCACCCCGAAGATTGCACCGCGGCGCCTGCGGATTACATCGACCAGCTGCATGCACTGCTCGCCCTTTACCACGACAGGACTGTCGCTATTGGCGAGATAGGGCTGGATTTTAAAGAAGGCACCCCAGACCGGACCCTGCAGCGGCGCATCTTCGAGGAACAGCTGCAGCTGGCCACAGACTGCGGGCTTCCCGTTATCGTTCATTCCCGGTTCTCGACAGGAGAATGTCTCGATACCATGGAAGCATTTCCGGGGCTGCGGGGAGTGATGCACTGCTTCGGAGGGACGCCCGCGGATGTCAAACGCGTTATAAAACTGGGACTGTACATCTCGTTTACCGGCAATATTACCTACCATGGAAATGATGCTCTGCGCAAAGCACTCATGGCCTGCCCTCTGGACCACCTGTTGCTGGAAACTGATTCGCCCTACCTCGCGCCTGTCCCTGTGCGGGGAAAACGTAACGAACCTGCGTTTGTTGCTTACTCCTACCAGGCAGTCTGCTCAATGCTTGGCAGGACTTTGTCGGATCTGAGCTGGCAGTTGAAGAAGAACGCTGAAGAACTTTTTCTACAAGGGAGAAGGAGTAGTGACCATGTCGGAGAAAAAGAAGTTCACGATCACGCATAACCGGAAATGGTGCAAGAACTGCGGAATCTGCGTAGCCGTCTGTCCTAAAAAGGTCTATGAAATAGACCGTAACGACCGCCACGCCATTGTCAATCCGCAGGACTGCATTGGTTGCCAGATGTGCGTTGAGCACTGTCCCGATTTTGCTCTTATCGTGGAGGAAAATGAAAATGAATGACAAAACGATCCTGATGCAGGGGAACGAGGCTGTCGCCGAAGGCGCCATTGCCGCAGGCGTACGATTTTACGCCGGTTACCCTATCACCCCCTCCTCGGAAATCGCAGAGGTCATGGCGAATCGTATGCCTCAGGTGGGCGGAACATTTATCCAGATGGAAGACGAAATCGCAAGCATCATGGCAATCATCGGTGCATCGCTCGCAGGAAAGAAAGTGCTGACAGCGACGTCCGGTCCCGGGTTTTCACTGATGCAGGAAGGCCTTGGCTATGCCTGCATGATCGAAGCGCCCGTCGTTATTCTCGACTCCATGAGATACGGCCCGTCGACCGGTATGGCCACCAAGGTCTCTCAGATGGACCTTATGCAGAGCCGCTGGGGAGCACATGGGGACCATTGGATCATCGTCCTCTCGCCATCCAGCGTCCAAGAATCCTACGACTTGACAATCCGGGCCGTTAATCTTGCCGAGAAATACCGCAATCCTGTTATCGTTCTTTCAGACGAAACGATATCGCATCTCCGGGAACCTATCGATACAACGCTCTCTGCTGTTCTTACAGAGCGAAAACTTCCCACAAAAAAAACGGGGTACCTCCCCTACAAAACTGATGCGTCTCTGATACCGACCATCGCAAATGTCGGAACAGGATTTCACACATCGTATACCGGCCTCGTCCACACGGAGTCTGGTTTCCAGACAGCCAACGGGCACGTCGCCGAGGCTCTTGTTACCCGCCTGCGCGACAAACTGTTCAATAATCTTGATGACATCATTCAACTGGAGACCAACCGCGTCGATGATGCCGATATCGTGTTCATCAGCTTTGGAATTACGGCCCGTGCTGTCAATGAAGCAGTCGAAACATTGCGCTCCCGCGGCCGGAAAGCTGGAAGCCTTCGATTCATAACCCTGTTCCCCTTTGACGACGACCGTGTCCGTGAAGCCGTCGGGAATGCAAAGACCATCATCGTCCCGGAGTTGAACTCCGGTCAGCTGGTCCTTCTTCTCAAGAGGG
>CAZEWU010000058.1:0-6823 GCA_964516155.1 uncultured Caldisericota bacterium | reverse complement strand
AGTACCTATCTTTCGGTATTCATCAGCTCCCATATTGAGGATCAGCGGGACGCTTGCCAGTGTTTCAACATTATTGATGACAGTAGGTTTGCTAAACAACCCTTTCTGCGCAGGAAACGGCGGCTTCGGAGATGGCATTCCCCGCTTTCCCTCAACCGAGGCGATCAGAGCCGTCTCCTCTCCGCAGACAAAGGCACCGGCGCCCTCCATGACTTCAACATCAAAACCTGACCCAATGCCGAAGATATTGTCTCCAAGAATACCAGTCGCTTCAGCTTCTTCTACAGCTTTTCGCATCCGCTGAACCGCCAGAGGGTATTCAGCCCGGACGTAGACGACGCCGCGATTAGCACCGATGCCTCTTGCTGCAATCATCATACCTTCAAGGACACTGTGAGGATTACCTTCCATGACGCTGCGATCCATGAAAGCACCGGGATCGCCTTCATCACCATTGCAGATGACATATTTGTCAGGGCCCGGCTGAACACGCGTTAATTGCCACTTTTTTCCGGTAGGGAATCCTCCGCCACCTCGCCCACGCAAACCTGAATCAAGAATAACTTTGCAGACATCCTCGGGTATCATCTGGGTATAAGCTTTCCGCGCAGCTGCGTACCCACCGATGCTGATGTATTCGCGGATATCTTCCGGATCAATAACGCCACACTGTTTTAACGTGAATCTATGCTGCCTCGTATAGAACGGGATCTCTGCTTTGCCTTTGCAGACTGCTCCGGTCGTATGGTCATGAAACAGCAGACGTTCTACCGGTTGACCCTCCTCGATCGTCTTCTTAATGATCTCCGGAACATCCGACGGTTTCACTCTTGTGTAAAGGATGCCTTCTGGTTCAATGGTAACCAGGGGTCCCATGGCGCAGAATCCCTGACACCCGCTATGGCTTAAATAGGTACCGTGATTTTCTTCCTTCAGCTCTGTCACAACGTTAAGCCCGGCAGCTTTCAGCTCCTGGACAAATGCCTCATAAACTTTTAATGAACCATTAGCCATACAACCGGTACCTGCGCAAATAATTATGCGACGCTGCAAATGCGCCGTTGCGCTGCAATAAGCAACCTTCACGGCATCTAGATCTATCCCGAGAGCGCTCACAGAGTTTCCTCCTGTGCAATAACTTCATCGATCAGAGCAACTGCTTTCTCTGCCGTCATCTGTCCATGAACCTCATTGTCAATAACAAGAACCGGTGCCAGACCGCATGCTCCCAGGCAGGAAACAGTCTCGAGAGTAAACTGCATGTCTTCCGTCGTATGCCGCTGTGCATCAAGTCCCAGGTGTTTCTGAACAACTTCCAACACTGATGTGGATCCTTTCACGTGGCACGCGGTCCCGTCACAAAGACGGACAATGTGCTTGCCCTTCGGATCCAGCGCAAAATGCGTGTAGAAACTGGCAACGCCAAAGACACGAGCGGGAGGCAGGTCAAGCGACGTAGCGACAAAGGTGAGAACTTCCTCCGGAAGATACCGATATTCGTCCTGAACGGCCTGGAGAATGGGGATAAGTTTTGTAGAATCTCGCTTGTAGTGATCTAGTATTTCACAGACTTTCTCAAAGTTCCGCGCGCCTTTCTCTGTTTGGCTGATGGTGGACTGCATTCTCATTTTCTCCTTTCTGTTTTTTGGTCAGTTCGCGTAACCTTCCTGTAAGGATGGCAAGGCTGCTGGTAAGCTGAGCATTTTCAACGACAACGTCTCCGGGAACGTCGAGGATAGCAGAGGAGAAGTTCCAGATAGCTTTTATGCCCCCGGCGACCATTCTATCTGTAATATCCCGAGCGGCTCCTTCTGGAGCCGTAATGATTCCGATGTGGATGTGCATCCGCATCGCGAGGTTCACGAGTTTTTCAAGAGACAGAACTTCTTTCCCATGGATCGTCATTCCTATTTTCAGAGGGTCAACGTCAAAAGCTGCAACGATGTTGAGGCCATTATTCTGAAACTCCTCGTGCCCAAGCAGCGCACTTCCAAGGTCTCCCGCTCCAGCGAGAAACGCATCAGACAAATTGTTCCATCCCAACGTTGTTTCGATTCCATCGATAAGATCTTGAAGAGGATAGCCGATATTGGGCCGGCCGGGAACCCCTGTATACTGCAGGTCCTTACGCACTTGAACCGGATCCAACCGAAGCTCGCTGGCAATAGACGTTCCTGAAACGATCTCTTGCCCGTCATGTAAGAGAGGCCGTAGGAGGCGCAGGTATTGTGGGAGCCTTTGCAGCGTTGGTTTTGGCAGGACAATAATATCTCTGTTTCCCATAGCTGTTTCCCCCGTTTTCTGGATTAATGCTTTTTGTATCAAACTTCGAGTCTTTTTTACTTAATTGACAACGATGCTAGTCTAGAACAACATTTCAAGCGTGCAACAATCTAATGTGAATGGATCCTCACAAGCCAATCATCCCTGCGAACCAGACAGAGCGCCGAGAGAAACGCATGGCACACGTCCGCAATTTGATGGCAGCTTTAAAGGCTGTTATACTCACAGAGAGAGGGAACATCATGATGAACAGGGAAAACTCCGTACAGATAGTAGTCCAGACACATACCAAGATAAACGCATGGCTGCAGGTCATGCCTCGGCCAACAAGCACGGCGGCCCTTCATGAGCTTGTTTCAATATTCCTTCCTCTGCAGGCTGGCGACTGTCTTCGGGTAATGGCAACTCCTGCCAGGAAAGCAGTGTTCCACTTGACTTCTAACCGGTCCGATCTGATCCCGGGAAATTCTCTCGAAGTTGCCTGGCAAATATTCATAACCGCACTGAAAAACAAGGAATTGACGCCCTCTTTTATGATAGATGCATACCTGGAGAAGCATATTCCAGAACGAACCGGCCTTGGAGCAGGAAGCGGTGACGCAGGTGCAATGCTTGTTCTGCTTAATCGACTCCACGATCTCCCTTTCACAGTATCCCAGCTGCGCGTCCTTGCTTCTCATGCCGGCTCAGACGTGCCATTCTTCATTGAATCAAGGCCAAGCATCGTGTATGGCACAGGGAACCAGATAGAACCTCTCGAAACACTTCCATCACTGGCTTTCTGTATAGCGCTGCCGTCCTTTCGTATCGGCACAAAAGAAGCGTTTAACCGTCTGGATGACGTTGTGGCAACGTCGGGAGAGTCCGCTGCAGATCCCTCTCTTCCTCTGAAAACGGTGCTGGGAATCCTTCAGATGGGAGAAACTGCACAGCGGCAATTGCCCTGGCAACGGCTCAATTCTTTCGAAGCGGTCCTTGAAGGTAATGCAGTATCTGTAGACATTCTCAAAAGCATATTTCTTGAAACAGGAGCCATACTGGCAGGACTTTCTGGCTCTGGCAGTTCCGTCTACGGCATTTATGCAAAACGGGCAACCGCCGAAACGGCTGCCCGCAGTATCCAAAATCAGTTCCCTGAGATTCGAACGTTTGTTACCGAAATGCTATAAATGTTTACTTGATCTCTACAGTAGCACCCGCAGCCTCGAGCTTTGTCTTGATCTCATTGGCTTCCTTCTCGAGGATATGCTCTTTGACAGCCTTTGGTGCACCATCAACAACGTCCTTGGACTCTTTGAGACCAAGACCAGTGATTTCACGAACAGTCTTGATGACCTCGATCTTCCTATCGCCAACGGCCTTAAGAATAACGTCAAAGTCTGTCTTTGCCTCGGCTGCAGCGACTGGAGCTGCAGCTGCAACAGCTACTGGAGCTGCAGCTGATACACCGAATTTTTCCTCGATCATCTTGACAAGGTCAGCAAGTTCAAGAACACTCATACTTTCAATAGCTGAAAGGATTTCTTCTTTGGTCATGTCATTCCTCCTGGGTAGATAAAATGTTATGCCTGCGGTGCAGTCTGAGTTTTCTGCTCACGGACTCTGTCAAGCGCATAGGCAATACTCGTGACTGTCTGTTTCAAAGCAATTGCAAGTCCACTTATCGGGCCGTTCATGCCACGGCAAACCTGAGCAAGAAGCTCGCTCCTAGTCGGAAGAGTCGCAAGACGTTCGACCATGGGTTCATCAAGGAATTTTCCATCAACCACCGCGCCCCTGACCACAAAACGCTGTTCATCAGGTTTTCCCGTTGCCTTCTTGTATAGCGCTTTTGCAAGCATGGAAGGATCCACCTTGCCGAATCCAATGGCGGTCATCTGTGTAAAAAGCGACTCGGGGACCTCGAAACCAGCATCTTTCACGGCGCGTTCCAGCAGAGTATCTTTCACAACAACATAATTAATCCCCTGCTTGGTCAGTTTTTTGCGTTCACCTGAAATGAAAGGCGCTTTCAATCCCGCATAGCCTACAAAAACAATGGGGCCTGAGTCCTTGAGCTGCTTTACGAGATCCGTTACAAGCTGCTTTTTCTCATCCTTAGTTAACATGTTTCACCTCCTTTATCTGAAAATCAAAAAGCTCTCTGCCTGAAAGACAGAGAGCCGTAATGCACTGTGTTTGCAACGCGCAATACGCCTCGGCGGGTTACATTGAGGGAGATTCTTTCCCACTCGCTGTCTTTGGCAATAACAAGTATCAGTCTACTCTACAATTTCGTTGTGTCCAGCCGGATCGCCGGACTCATCGTTAAGGCAAGATACGTCTTGCCAAGATAGGTTCCCTTGACCGATGCAGGACGAGCACGCTGAATGGCGTCAAAAAGGGCAGTAAAATTCTGCTTGATAGCAGCAGAATCAAAACTGGACTTTCCAATTGGGCAATGAATGGTGCCAGCCTTGTCGACACGGAACTCAATCTTGCCAGCCTTGAACTCACGAACAGCTTTTCCGACATCTGTAGTAACAGTGCCAGCTTTGGGATTAGGCATCAAGCCACGAGGGCCAAGAACGCGAGCAACTCGTCCCAACGTAGACATCATATCAGGAGTTGCTATGGCAACGTCAAAATCCAGCCAGCCCTCCTTGATTTTTTCCACAAGCTCTTCGCCACCAACATAATCGGCTCCAGCCTCTTTTGCTTCAGAACCTTTGTCACCCTTCGTAAATACGGCAACACGAACTTTCTTTCCCGTGCCGGCAGGAAGACTGACAACGCCACGGATATTCTGATCGGCTTGCTTTGGATCAACGTTTAGCTTAATAGAAACCTCAATGGTTTCATCAAACTTAGCAGTTCTCAGTTTAGGGAGCAGTTCGGCCGCCTCATCCAGCGTGTACACTTTTGCGGGGTCGATCAGCTTTGACACCTCTTCGTACTTCTTACCCTTTTTACCCATAGCGATTACCTCCGTGGTTACGTGGAGAATCTCTCCTCCCACGTGTACTATAATCAGTCGTTATTCGACGACTGTAACGCCCATGCTTTTTGCAGAACCGGCAATAACCTTGATGGCCTCTTCCAGATCGGCGGTATTCAAATCCTCCATCTTGATCTTAGCGATTTCTGCAAGCTGCGCCTTTGTAATACGACCGACCTTCTTCTTGTTTGGTTCTCCGGAGCCCGCATCAAGCTTAAGAGCTCTCTTGATAAGCGAGGATGCCGGTGGAGTCTTTGTAATGAATGTAAACGATTTGTCCTGATAGACAGTAATAACGGCCGGAATGACCAGGCCTGCCTTATCTTTGGTCCTCTCATTGAACTGCTTACAGAACTCCATGATGTTGACGCCCTTCTGACCAAGAGCGGGGCCAACAGGTGGCGCTGGTGTAGCCTTTCCACCTTCAATCTGTACGCGCGCGTACCCTACAATCTTTTTAGCCATTGCAGAACTACCCCCTAAACTCAGACCTTCTTGATAAAGCCAAAATCAATCTCAACCGGCATTTCCCGACCAAACATTATCAGTTTGATGCGAGCCTTTTCTTTCTCCGGAGAGATACTCTCAACTTTGCCTTGCATGCCATCAAATGGACCACCAATCAGCTGCACAGAATCACCAACCTCAAAGTGCAACTTCGCTACTGCTTCTTCCTCAGATACCCGGTTTTTGACGATTCGTTCAACTTCATCATCCGAAAGAGGAATCGGCGTGCCGTAATTACCAACGAATCCAAGAATCCCAGGCGTATGCGTTACAGCATTCCATGTCTCATCATCCATAACCATCTCAACGACGAGGTATCCTGGATATACCTTTTCCTGTTTGACTTTTCGCTCTCCGTTCTTGATAATAACTTTATTATCAACGGGAAGAACGACAGAAAAGACGCGGTCTGTAAGAGCCAGCGTCTTCATCTTCTGTTCCAGATTGTTCTTCGCTCTTTCCTCCTGCCCAGAATATGTATGCAGAAGGTACCAGTTACGCGTAGCCATGAACTCCTACTTTACAAGCCAGTTTAAGGCTCCCGCGAACAGATAATCGAAGACACCTATATACACTGCCCAGAATATGACAAACACGAGAATAGTAACACTCGATTTGGCCAACTCCCGTGGTCCCGGCCATGTAACTCTATGCCGTAACTCAGACCACACAGATCTTGTCCAGTTCTTAAACCGGGTCCCGGCTGTCGGCTTATTTGCTTTTGGATTACTCACTCGTTCCTCCTGAAAGGAAGGTGGCAGGCCCGGAGGGGTTCGAACCCCCAACACTCGGTTTTGGAGACCGATGCTCTACCAGTTGAACTACGGGCCTACCTGCGACTTGCGTTACTTTGTCTCCTTGTGCTCGGTATGCTTTCTGCAATGAGGGCAATACTTACTGATATGAATCTTGTCCGGATCGCTCTTCTTGTTCTTCATGGTTGTATAATTTTGGTTTTTGCACACCGTGCACTCAAGCGTAATAATGTCTCTCATAATACTCCCGCTTTACTCCAGAATCTTCGTGACGACGCCAGCGCCAACCGTATGACCACCT